>NZ_JBSGVG010000006.1:0-251470 GCF_053608345.1 Nocardia sp. NPDC055050 | reverse complement strand
GCCGAAGGCCGCCTCCCCCTCGGGAAGGCGGCCTTCGGCGTTGTGTGGCCGTACTCAGTGGCTGGCGACCTTGCGGTACTGCAGTAGTGCCGCGGGCATCGCGATGGCGAGGATGACCAGCGAGCAGAGGATCGCGTAGAGGATGCAGTTCTCCGCGGCCCAGCCTGTGGCGGGGACGAAGGTCGGGGGCGAGTCGTTCTCGAAGAGCTTGCGACCCGCCGCCGACACCGCGGTGATCGGATTCCATTCGGCGATCGCGCGCAGGGGGCCGGGCAGGGTTTCGGCGGAGATGAACGCCGAGGAGATGAACGTCAGCGGGAACAGCCAGATCAGACCCGCGCTCTGCGCCACCTCCACCGTCGGGGAGACCAGACCGGTCAGGGCGCCGACCCACGACATCGCGAACGCGAACAGCAAGATGATCGCGAACGCGATCACGGCGTCGCCGAAGCTGCCGTGGATGCGCCAGCCGACGATGTACCCACAGATCGACATCACACCCAGGCTCACGATGTTGACGACCAGGTCGGACAGCGTGCGCCCCATCAGGACCGCCAGCCGCGACATCGGCAGCGTCCGCATCCGGTCGATGATGCCCTTCTGCAGGTCACCGGCCAGGCCGACGGTGGTGAACGCGGCATTGAACGCCACGGTCTGGGTGAAGATGCCGGCCAGCAGGAACTCCCGGTACTGGTCGCCGCCGAGCGAGGCACCGAAGATGTAGGCGAACAGGAACACGAACATCAGCGGCTGGATGGTGGCGGTGACCAGCAGCGTCGGCACCCGCAGGATGGTCAGCAGGTTGCGGTAGGCCACGATCGCGCTGTCGCGCACGAACCGGGCCTTCGGTTCCATCTCCTCGCCTGCGGGCGGCCGCGGGGTGGCCGGCTGGATGGGCAGATCGCGGGTCTCGTACTCGTCCACCGTGACGTCGGGGGCACTCACGACAGGACCTCCTCTTGCACGTCGTCGGTTTCGGGTTCGGGGACGGTCTCGGCCGGGGTGCCGGTGAGGGAAAGGAACACATCGTCGAGAGTGGGACGCACGACGTTCGCGTCGAGCACGCAGACACCGGCGTCGTCGAGGCGGCGCAGCGCTTCGACCATCGTGCGTGACCCGTTGCCCACCACCACCGACACCTCGTCGCTGCCGGGCTCGTGAACGGGCTCGCCGACCCCCACCTGCTGCAGGACCTGCACCGCGGGCCACGGGCTCTGCCCCGCGGCGAGGGTGACCGTGAGCCGGTCGCCGCCGATGGAGGTCTTGAGTTCGTCGGCCGAACCGCGGGCGATGACCGTGCCCTTGTCGATGACGGTGATCCGGTCGGCGAGCAGGTCGGCCTCCTCGAGGTACTGGGTGGTGAGCAGGACGGTGGTGCCGTCGTCGACGAGATCACCGATCACCTGCCACATGTCCAGGCGGCCGCGCGGGTCGAGGCCGGTGGTCGGTTCGTCGAGCACCACCACCGGCGGCCGCGCCACCAGCGCACCGGCCAGGTCGAGGCGACGGGCCATACCACCGGAATAGGTGCCTGCCCGCCGACCCGCCGCGTGGTCGAGTCCGAACGCGGTGAGCAGTTCCTCCACGCGCACGACGGACTGCTTGCGTCCCATGCCGTACAGGCGCGCCACCATGCGCAGGTTCTCGTAGCCGGTCAGGTTCGCGTCGACGGCCGCGTACTGGCCGGACAACCCGATCCTGGTGCGCGCGGTGGCCGGGTCGGCCAGCACGTCGATACCGGCGACCCGCACCGAACCGGCATCGGGTCGCAACAGCGTGGTGACGATCCGCACGGTGGTGGTCTTGCCCGCACCGTTGGGGCCCAGCAGGCCGAGCACGGTCCCCGCCGGGATCTCCAGGTCGATCTCCTTCAGTACGCGCACCTTGCCGTAACTCTTCGCCAGGCCGCGCACTTCTACCGCGAGACTCACGGTCGCATCTCCTTCTGGCCGCTGCCGCACACGGTGATGTCCGGGACGGCGTCGAGGTGGCGATGCAGCACGGGGCCGATCGCCGCCAGCGATTCCGGTGTGGTCATCGCCGCGTGCCTGCAGGGCAGGTCGTGGTTGTGGATGTTGCCGGTGACGAACGGCTGCCAGGCGTCGGCACAGCGGCTCGGATCGGCGGCGTTGATCTCGTCCGCCGTGGCGGTGAAGAACACGAGGTCGCCGTCGAAGGTGCGCGGCCGGAACCGGTTGGCCATGACGGTGCCGTCGGCGTACCCGGTGTAGAGGCGTTGCAGATGTTCCACCGAGAGCGCGGCGAACGGACCGGCCTGGGCCCGCAGCAGATCCGCCGCTTCGTTCAGGTCGAGGTCGGCGGGCAACGGTTCGCCGTCGACCAGGTCGGCGCCGAACTCGCCGAGAATGTCGGCGACACTGGGCATCGAGGTGTCGAGCCAGCGGTCACCGAGCTGGTAGCTGTCCATCATCGCCAGCAGCGCGACGTCCTCGCCCGCGTCCTGCAGCTGCACGGCGATCTCCTGCGCGATCAGGCCGCCGAGCGACCAGCCGAGTAGGTGATAGGGACCGTGCGGCTGGATCGACTTGATATGGGCGACATAGTGTCCGGCGGCTTCGGGGATCGAGATGAAGCTGTCGTCGCCGGACACGTGCGGGGCCTGCAGGCCGTACACCGGGCGCTGCGGGGCGAGATGAGCGAGCAGTCCCGCGTAGCACCAGGCCAGCCCGATCGCCGGGTGCACGCAGAACAGCGGGGTGTCGTGCGGGCTGGTGGACGGGCGGATGGCCAGCACCGGGCTGGTGGCCGCCTCGATCACCGCGTCCGGGTCGAGGTCGTCGAGCTTGGCCGCGATTCCCGCGGGGGTGGCGTCGCCGAACATCATCTGGACGGGCATGTCGTAGCCCTGCTCACGCAGTGCCGCGACAACTTTGGTGGCCAGCAGGGAGTTGCCGCCGAGTTCGAAGAACCCGTCGTCCACGCCGACCCGCTCGACCCCGAGGACCTCGGTGAACACCGCGCACAGCGCCATCTCGGCGACGGTCGCCGGCGCGCGGTACCCGCCGGACGCGGTGAACACCGGCTCGGGCAGCCGGGCTCGATCGAGCTTGCCGACCGGACTCAGCGGCACCTCGTCGAGCAGCATGATCGCCTGCGGGACCATGTAGTTCGGCACGTGACCCGCGACGTGCTCGAGCAGTTCGGGCACGCTCGGCGCGCTCCCGTTGCGTGCCTTCACATACGAGACCAGCGCGGTGACCCCGGCCTGCGTGGTGTGACCGATGGTGAGCGCGAGCTCGACATCGGCGTGCCGGGCGAACGCGACGTCGATCTCGCCGAGTTCGATCCGGAATCCGCGGACCTTCACCTGATGGTCGGTGCGGCCGACGTACTCCACGTCCAGCGCCGACTTGGCGCCATCACGCCAGCGCACCAGGTCGCCGGTCCGGTACATCCGTTCGCCCGGCGCGCCGTAGGGATCGGCCACGAACCGCTGGGCCGTGAGTCCCGGCCGGTTGAGGTAGCCGCGCGCCAGGGCCGAGCCCGCCAGCTGCAGCTCGCCGGTGACACCGATCGGGGTCGGGTGCAGTCGCCGGTCGAGCACGGTGGCCGCGACGCCGCGGATCGGCCCACCGATGGTGATCGGGCCCCGCGGGCTCATCGGCTGCGGCATCAACGTGACGATGGTCGTCTCGGTGGGGCCGTACACGTTGTAGAAGTTGCGCCCCGGCGCCCAGCGGGCGAGCAGTTCCGGCGGCAGCGCCTCACCACCGGTGAGCACGTGGGCCAGCGAGTTCACGCCCGCCGGGTCGACGGTGCCCAGCGCGGCGGTGGTGATGAACGCGTGGGTGATCCGTTCCCGGATGAACACCTGCCGCAGGTCCTCGCCGCCGACCACCCCGGCCGGGGAGATCACCAGCGTCGCCGCGCCACCGAGCGCGAACAGGATGTCGAGCATGGCGGCGTCGAAGCTCGGAGTCGCGAAGTGCAGCACCCGGCTGCCGGGACGCACATCGAACCGGTCGGCGGTCTCGGCGGCGAAGTTCGACAGACCGCCGTGGGTGACCACGACGCCCTTCGGGGTCCCGGTGGAGCCCGACGTGTAGATCACGTACGCGGGATTGTGCAGGCGCAGGGGGCGAATCCGTTCGGCGTCGGTAACCGGCGAGTCGTCGGTCCCCAGCACGGTGGCCCTGGTCTGCGGGTCGTCCAGGACCAGCCAGCGGGTGTCGGCGGGCAGTCGATCGCGGTGCTCGAGCAGCGTCAGACCCAGGGCCGCAGCGGAATCGGTGAGCATGTGACTGATCCGCTGCGGCGGGTAGTTCGGGTCGACCGGCACGAACGCGGCGCCCGCCTTCGCGACGGCGAGCATGGTCGCCACCGACTCCACCGAACGCGGAATACCCAGGGCCACCAGGGTTTCCGGCCCCACACCCTGTCCGATCAGGACACGGGCGAGCCGGTTGGTCCACCGGTCGAGCGCGTCGTAGGTGACCACGGTGTCCCCGGCGCACAGCGCGACGCCCTCGCGGGAACGAGCCACGGCGGCACCGAAGACCGCGGGCAGCGTCACCGCCTGCTCGGCGCGGGCACCGTGCACCGGTGCCAGCGCGGTCCACTCGACCGCGTCGAGCAGGGCCAGGTCGCCGACCGCGGTGTTCGGGTCGGCGGCCACGGCGGTGAGCAGCCGGACCAGGCGGTCGCCGAGCCTGCGCGCGGTGACCTCGTCGAACAGGTCCGCCGCGAAGTTCACCGACAGGCTGATGCCGTCGCCCACCCGACTGGCGGTCTGGGTCTCGGTGAAGGTGAACTGCAGGTCGAACTTGGCGATACCGGCGTCGGCGTCGACGGCTTCGATCCGCAGACCGGGCAGTTCCAGCATCCGCACCGGGGTGTTGCGCACCGACAGCATCACCTGGAACAGCGGGTGGTGTGCCTGGGAGCGCGCCGGGTTGACGACCTCGACGAGCCGTTCGAAGGGCAGGTCGGCGTTCGCGAACGCGTCGAGGTCCCCGTCGCGGACGGTGCGCAGCAGGTCGACGAACGCGCGCTCGTCGGAAACCTCGGTGCGCAGCACCAGGGTGTTGACGAACATGCCGATCATCGCGTCGAGTGCTGGATGTCCACGGCCCGCGCTGGCGGTGCCGACGGCGATGTCCTCGGTGCCGGTGACCCGGTGCAGCAGGACCGCCAGCGCCGCGTGCAACACCATGAACATGCTGACGTTGTTCGCCGTGGCGATGCCGCGCAGCGCCCGGTGGGTCGCCGCGTCGACCGTGCAGTCGACGGTGCCGCCCTGGTAGGAGGGCACCGGCGGGCGCGAGCGGTCGGCCGGGACGGTGAGCAGCTCCGGCAGGCCGTCGAGCACACCGCGCCAGTGGTCGAGCTGCTTGCTGATCAGCGAGTCCGGGTCGTCCTCGGTACCGAGGAGTTCCTGCTGCCACAGGGTGTAGTCGGCGTACTGGACCGGCGGGATCTGTTCGCCGAACGGTTCACCGATCTGGATGCCACGGTAGGCGGCGGCCACTTCGGCGGCGAGCGGTTCCAGCGACCAGCCGTCCATCGCGATGTGGTGCACGACCAGCACCAGCACATGCTCGGTCGAGCGCGCGACCGCGAACTTGGCCTTGGCCGGTGCCGACTGCCCGGTGTGGTCGACGCTGATCAGCGCCGCCCGCATGGGCACCGAGGCCGACAGGTCGAATCCCGGGGTGACGAAACGGGTCACGGCGGTGTCGACCTCGCTCGCGGTGGCCGTCGCGTGGAACAGCGTGACGGCGGCGATCGCCGGGTCGAGCACCAACTGCTCGGGCTCGCCGGCGGTCTCCGGGAACACCGTGCGCAGCGTCTCGTGCCGACGTTGCACCGTGTGCAAAGCGGCAATGAGCGCATCGAGGTCGACCGTGCCGTGCAGGCGCAGTACGACCGGGACGTTGTAGGCGCCCGAGGACTGACTGTCACCGCCGGCACCCGCGTTGAAGCGGTTGAGGAACCACAGCCTGCGCTGCGCCGCCGACAGCGGAATCCGCTCCGGGCGTGGCTGGGGCACCAGGTCCGGCCGGTGTTCGTCGCCGGACGGTCCGGATTCGATGAGCGCGGCGAGTTCGGCGACGGTCGGCGCCGCGAACACGGTGCGCACTTCCAGGCGCACATTGCTGGCCGCGGCCAGCCGGGCCACCAGCTGGGTGGCCAGCAGCGAGTTGCCGCCGATGTCGAAGAAGCTGTCGGTGGCGCGGACCTCGCTCGCCCCGACCAGCTCCTCGAACACTCGCGCGACCGTCCGCTCGGCGTCGGTCTGTGGTGCCCGGCCCGCGGCGGCGGTGAACTGCGGTTCCGGCAACGCCGTGCGATCGAGCTTGCCGACCGGAGTGAGCGGCACTTGGTCGATCAGGTTCAGCGACGCGGGCACCATGTGCCCGGCCAGCCGGACCATCGCGTGCCGCTTCACCCCGGCCACCTCGGCCGGGTCGACGCCCTCGTTCAGCTGGATCCAGGCGACGATCCGGTCGTCGCCCGCGATCCGGCGGACCTCGGTGTGTGCGAAGCGGACCTCGGGATGACTGCCGAGGACGGCGCTGATCTCGCCGAGTTCGATCCGGAAACCGCGCACCTTCACCTGATGGTCGCTGCGACCCAGGTAGTCGATCTCACCGTTCGCCGTCCAGCGCACCACGTCGCCGGTGCGGTACATCCGGCTGCCCGCCGGGCCGAACGGGTCGGCGATGAAGCGTCCCGCGGTCAGGCCGTAGCGCTCGTGATAGCCCTGGGCGATGCCGGCGCCGCCGATGTAGAGCTCGCCCGGCACCCTGCCGACGACCGGTCGCAGCCGCTCGTCGAGCACGAGGGCCCGTGAGCCGCGCACCGGCGTGCCGATGGCGACCGGAACACCCACCCGCAGCTCCGACATCGCGGCGATGACAGTGAACTCGGTGGGCCCGTAGGCGTTGACGAACCGCCTGCCCGGCGCCCAGTTCTCCACCAGGTCCGGCGGCACCGCCTCGCCACCGGCCATCAGACCGCGCAGCATCGGCAGCGGGTGGCGGGTGGGGTCGATCGAGCCCAGCACCGCGGGCGTCAGGAAGGTGTGGGTGATCTGCTCGCGTTCCAGCAGGGTCCCGAGTTCGTCACCGCCGTAGATGTCGATCGGGCCGATCACCATCTCGGCGCCCGAGTAGACGGCGAGGAGCATGTCGAGCACCGAGACGTCGAAACTGGGTGTGGAGAAGAAGAACGTGCGGGAGAACCGGTCGAGGCCCATCCGTTCACGCAGGTCGAGCGCGAGACTCGTGAGACCGCCGTGGGTGACGGTGACGCCCTTGGGCAGGCCGGTCGAACCGGACGTGTAGATCTGATAGGCCAGGTCGGCGGTGCGCACCGGCCGGACCCGCTCGGTGTTGCTGATCCGGACCCCGTCGTAGCCGGCCAGTTCGGCGTTCAGCTCGTCGCCGTCCATCAGCAACCACTGGGTATCGATCGGGCCCGCGGCCTCGCGCAACGAGTCCGCGTCGGCGCGCGCGGTGAGTACCGCGCTGGCACCGGAGTCGGTGAGCATGTGCCGCACCCGGTCGGCCGGGTAGCGCGGGTCGACGGGCACGAACGCGGCGCCGCTGGCCGCGACGCCGAAGATGGCGAGGGCGCAGTCCAGTGAGCGGGTGAGCCCGACAGCCACCCGGTCGCCGGTGCCGATGCCGCGCGCGATCAGCGCCCGGCCCAGCCGGTGCGCCCGGCTCGCGACCTCGGCGTAGTCGAGCTCGCCCACGTCCCCGGCGACGCTGCCGTCGGCGAACCAGCGCAGCGCCGGCCGCTGCGGATACTTCGTGGCGGCACCGTCGAGGATGTCGGCCAGGATGACCGGCGTGACCGCGGCGGGTCCCTGTGCGGGGACGTGCTCACGGTGCTCGAGCACGGTGAGCGGGTCCAGATCGCACACCAATTGCCGTGGGTCGGCGGTCACCTGGGTGAGGATCTGCACGAACCGGTCGGCGAGGGTCTGAATGGTGGCGGCGTCGAACAGTTCGGTGGCGTAGACGAAGTCGAACCGCAACCCGCTGTCCTCGGCGGGCGCGACCCGCAGTTCCAGGTCGAACTTGGCCAGGGCGATGTCGAGCTCTTCCGCGGCCAGCCGCAGTCCGGGCAGTTCCAGCGCGGGTGTGCGGTTGTCCTGCATGCTCAGCGCGACCTGGAACAGCGGGTGGCGGTTGCTCGCCCTGCTCTCGCGGCCCAGCGCGTCGACGACGCGCTCGAACGGCACATCGGCGTGGGCGAGGGCGGCGAGCTCGCCATCGCGATCGGCGTGCAGCAGCTCGGTGAAGCTGCGGCCGGGATCGACATCGGAGCGCAGGACCAGGGTGTTGACGAACATGCCGACGAGATCGTCGAGCTGGATGTCGGTGCGCCCGGCGACCGGGGTACCGATGGGGATGTCGCGGCCGCCGGTGACGCTGCGCAGCAGCACCGACAGCGCCGAGCGCACGACCATGAACAGGCTGACACCGGTGTGGCCGGCCAGCTCGTCGAGCGCGTGCTGCAGCGGTGCCGAGACCGCGCAGGTCACGGTGCCCGCGGACCCGGTGGGTTCGGCGGGGCGTGGCCGGTCGAACGGCAGCGGCAGCTCGTCGGGCAGTTCGGACAACGTCTCGCGCCAGAACGCGAGCTGGGTGGCGGTGATGCTGTCCGGGTCGTCCTCGCTGCCGAGCACCGCCCGCTGCCACAGGCTGAAGTCGGCGTACTGCACCGGCAGCGGTGCGCGTTCGGGGACGGCGCCCCCGGTGCGAGCCACGTAGGCCAGTGCGAGATCACGCGTCAGCGGGCCGAGCGACCAGCCGTCGGCGGCGATGTGGTGGACGACGACGCCGAGCAGGTGTTCGTCGGATGCGGTGCGCAGCAACGACACTCGCAGCGGCGTCTTCCGGGTGAGGTCGAAGCCCTGGCGGGCCAGCGCGGTCAGCGCCGCGTTCGCCCGATCGGGTGCGGTGTCGAGGGCGTCGATCACCGGCATCGCCTGCTCGCGCGGCAGGATCACCTGCTGGGCGCCGGAGAGGTCTTCGGGGAAGACCGTGCGCAGTACCTCGTGGCGCTCCACCAGGTCGCCGAGAGCGCCCCGCAACGCCTCGACGTCCAGATCTCCGCCGATTCGCAAGACGAATGCGATGTTGTAGGCGCTCGATTCGGGGGACAATCGGTTCAGGAACCACAGCCGTTGCTGCGGCAACGACAGTGGTATGCGTCCCGGGCGCGGGGTGTGTACCGCCAGCGCCACCCGCTGCGTCCGGGGCGCTTCCGTGATCAGCCGGGCGATGCCCGCCACGGTCGGTGCCTCGAAGATCTGCCGGACCGGCAGGTCCACCTCGAATTCGGCGTGCAGCGCGGCGGCGAGCCGGGTGGCCAGCAGCGAGTTGCCGCCGATGTCGAAGAAGCTGTCCTCCGCGCCGGGGATCGGGCGGCCGAGAATCTCGGTGAACACCGCGGCCACCCGCATCTCGAGGTGCGTGCGTGGCGCACGCGACCCACCACTGACCACGAATTCGGGTGTGGGCAGGGCCTTTCGGTCGAGTTTGCCCGCCGGGGTGACCGGCATCGCGTCGAGCACCGCCAGTGCGGCGGGCACCATGTAGCCGGGCAACCTGCTGCGGGCGGTGTCGAGCACGGCGGCCGGGTCGATCGGGCCGTCGGCGGTGACGTAGGACGCGAGCCGCTGCTGCCCCTGATCGTCGACGTGGACGATGGTCAGCGCGGACCGAACGCCCGGGTGTTCGCGCAGCACATGGTCGATTTCGCGCAGTTCGATCCGGAACCCACGGATCTTGATCTGATCGTCGGCGCGGCCGAGGAAACGCAGCAGGCCGGTCATGTCGGCGACGACGAGATCGCCGGTGCGATACATCCTTTCGCCGACGCGGCCGTGCGGGTTGGCGACGAACCGCTGCGCGGTGAGTGCCTGCTTGCCGAGGTACCCGCGGGCCAGGCCGGGCCCGGAGACGTAGAGCTCGCCCGGTGTTCCCGGCGGCACCGGGTTCATCCGGCCGTCGAGCACGAACAGCCGCATGCCGCGCACGGGGGTGCCCAGCGGGACAGGCTCGCCCGGAACCATGGCCGCGCTCGCGGTGACCGCGACGGTGGCCTCGGACGGGCCGTACATGTTGTGCATCCGGTACTTCGTGGCCCAGGCTTCGACGAGTTCGTCCGAGCACGCCTCGCCGCCGACGATCACCGTGTTGAGTGCCGGGAACTCACCGGCGGGCACCGTGGCCAGCGCGGCCGGAGTGATAAACGCGTGGGTGATGCGTTCCGAGCGCAGGAAACCGGCCAGCTCCGCACCGCCGTACAGGTCGGCGGGGGCCACCACGATCGTGGCACCCGCGGCGAACCCGAGCAGCAGTTCCAGCACCGAGGCGTCGAAGCTGGGTGAGGAGAAGTGCATGGTCCGCGCGTGGTCGGTCACCTTGAACAGCTGGGTCTGCTCGCTGGCCAGCGAGGCGATGCCCGCATGGGTGACCACGACGGCCTTGGGTGTGCCGGTCGAACCCGAGGTGTAGATGAGGTAGGCGGGCTGCCCGGCTCGCATCGGATGCCTGCGGTCGGCATCGGACAGGGGACTGCCCGAGCGGACCGCGCAGTCGGCCTCGAAATCGGCCGTTCCGAAGACCATCCACTCCGGTGCCGACCGGTGCTTGCCGGTGGCGGTGGGCAGCGCGGCGAGATGCTCGGGCAGGGTGAGCCCGAGCGTGGCCCCGGAGTCACCGATCATGTGCGCGATGCGATCGGCCGGGTAGGCGGGGTCGACGGGCACGTACGCGGCGCCGGTCTTGGCGACCGCCCAGATCGCGATGATCGACTCGAGGCTGCGCGGCAGCGCCACGGCGACCACCGTTTCGGGTGCGGCGCCGTGCGCGATGAGACTGCGCGCCAACCGGTTCGAGCGTTCGTCGAGTTCGCGGTATGTGGTGTCGAAACCGAGGTAGCGCACCGCCACCGAGTCGGGCAGGTGTTGTGCGGTGTCGCCGAGCAGCCGGGCCAGGGTGCCCGCCGGTTCGGCGGGCGCGCCGGCCACGGGGACCAGGCGGGCGATCTCGCGACGGTCGAGCACGTCGAGGTCGCCGATCGCCGTGGTGGGGGTGGCGACAGCGGCGGCCAGCAGCGTGGTGAACCGCCGGGCGATGGCCTGCACCGTGGCGCGATCGAAAACATCGGTGGCGAAACCGAATTCGGCGTGCAGCGGTCCGTCGTCGTGAGTGTCGCGAACCTCGAGCTGCAGGTCGAACTTGGCGACGCCGATTTCGATCGGCACCAGTTCCGCGGTGACACCGGGCAATTCGACCCGCAGTTCCGGGGTGCGGTCGTAGGACAGCATCACCTGGAACAGCGGATGCCGGGTGGTCGAGCGATCGGGATTGACCAGTTCCACCAGCCGCTCGAACGGCACGTCGGGGTTGGCGAAGGCATCCAGGTCGGTCTCGCGGACCAGGTCGAGCATGCGCTCGAACCCGGCGCCGAGGTCCACCTCGGTGCGCAACACCAGGGTGTTGACGAACATGCCGACCAGTTCGTCCAGCGCCGGATCGGAGCGGCCCGCGATGGGCGTGCCGATGGTGACGTCGGTGCTCGCGCACAGCCGGGCCAGCAGGGTGGCCAGGGCGGCGTGCAGCACCATGAACATGCTCACGCCGCGACTGGTGGCGAGTTCGGCTGCCGCGCGCCGGGTTTCGGCGTCGATGACGAATTCGACGGTGTCCCCGCCGGTGCCACGCTGTTGCGGCCGCGGCCGGTCGAGGGGCAGGTCGAGCTGATCGGGCAGCCCGGCCAGCGCACCGCGCCAGTGCCCGAGCTGGCGCGCGATGGGCGCCTCGGGGTCGGTTTCCTCACCGAGCAGTTCCCGCTGCCACATCGCGAAATCGGCGTACTGCACCGGCAGCGGTGCCCACTGAGGCGCGACGCCGCCCGCGCGCGCCGACACTGCGACCATCAGATCCCGGGCCAGCGGTGCGACCGACCATCCGTCACCGCTGATGTGGTGCAGCACCACGAGCAGCAGGTGATCCTCGGCGCCCACCCGGTAGAGCGCGACCCGCAGCGGTGTCTCGGTCCGCAGGTCGAAACCGCGCCCCGCCACCTGCGCGGCCAGCGCGGGAATCTCGGCGGCGGCCACCTCGATCGGCATCAGCTCGGGTTCCACCCCGGCCGCGGGGTGGATGCGCTGGTACGGACCCTCGGGGCCTTCGGGAAAACTGGTGCGCAGGCTCTCGTGGCGGTCGAGCACGTCGCGCAGACCCGCACGCAACGCCTCCAGGTCGAGATGCCCGGTGAGCCGCAAGGCCAAGGGCATGTTGTAGGCGGCGGCGTGTTCGGCGAACCGGTTGAGGATCCACAGCCGCTGCTGGGCCAGCGACAGCGGCACACGTTCCGGTCTGCGTGCCGGAACCAGTTTCGGTGTCGAGGTCTCGGGCCGGTGGGTGCTGATGTAGCCGGCCAGCGCGGCGATGGTCGGCGACTCGAACATCTCCCGGATGCTGAGGTTCGCATCGAGGGTGGTGTTGATCCGGGCGACCGCGCGGGCCGCGACCAGGGAATTGCCGCCGAGATCGAAGAAGCTGTCCTCGATCCCGATCGTGGTGCCGTCCAGGGCGAGAACCTCGGTGAAGATCTCCGCGAGCGCGCATTCCAGCTCGGTCTGCGGTGCGGCGGCGCCGGTGGTGACCCGCACACCCACCTCCGGTGCGGGCAGGGCTGTGCGATCGACCTTGCCGTTGGCGCTCAACGGCAGTTCGTCGAGCACCACCAGTGCCGAGGGCACCATGTAGGACGGCAGGCCGCGGCGCAGTGCCGCGAGCAGGACGGTGGGATCGGGCGCCGACGCGCCGGGCGCGGCGACCACGTAGGCGACGAGTTCGTCCTCACCGATGCGGCCGGTGCGGGCCACGCAGACCGCGCGGGCGATATCGTCCTGCGCGAGCAACGCGGATTCGATCTCGCCGAGTTCGATACGCAGTCCGCGAATCTTCACCTGGAAGTCGGTGCGGCCCAGGTATTCCAGGACGCCGCCGGCGATCTGCCAGCGCGCCAGGTCACCGGTGCGATACATCCGCTGCCCCGAGGCGAAGGGGTTGGCGACGAACCGGTCGGCGCTCAGGTCGGGACGGCCCAGGTAGCCACGGGCCAGTTGCGCGCCCGCCAGGTACAGCTCGCCGACGACACCGGGCGGGACCGGGCGCAGATGCGGGTCGAGCACATAGGTCTGGGTGTTCCACACCGGCGAGCCGATCGGCACCGTGGTGGCCTCGGCCGGGCACGGCCAGTAGGTGACGTCGACCGCGGCCTCGGTGGGCCCGTAGAGGTTGTGCAACTCCGGTCCGCCGTCGGGGCCGTGCAGCGCGGCGTGGAAATCGGCGACCGTCGCGCCGGGCAGCGCCTCACCACTGCAGAACACCCGGCGCAGCCCCGCCCCGCCCCGCACGCGCGGGTCGGTGACGAACAGCGACAGCATCGACGGCACGAAATGAGCTGTGGTGATGGACCTTTCGGTGATGATCCGGGCGAGGTAGGCCGGGTCGCGATGCCCTTCGGGAGCGGCGACGACCAGGCGCGCACCGACCTGCAGCGGCCAGAAGAACTCCCAGACCGACACGTCGAAGGTGGCCGGCGTCTTCTGCAGGACCGCGTCGGTGTGGTCGAGCGGGTACTCGGCCTGCATCCAGCGCAACCGGTTCACGATCGCGGCATGCGTGACACCCACGCCCTTGGGTTTACCCGTGGAGCCCGAGGTGAAGATGACGTAGGCGAGATGATCGGGGCGCAGCGGCGCGGTGCGGTCGGCGTCGGTGATCGGCGCGACGTCGTTGCCGCTCACGTCGAGCGTGTCCAGATCGACCCGGACGGCGCCCTCTGGCAGCCGGACCCCGTCGCGATCCGCGGTGAGTACGCACACCGGATGTGCCTGTGTCAGTACCGCTTCGATGCGATCGACCGGATGCCCGGGATCCAGCGGCAGGTAGGCCGCGCCGGTCGCGAGTACCGCGTAGATCCCGACGACCAGATCGACACTGCGATGCAGGCACACACCGACGGTGGTCTCCGGGCCCGCGCCGCGGGCGATGAGTTCGCGTGCCAGCTGGTTCACCCGGTCACCGAGTTCGGTGTATCCGAGTGTGCGGTCGCCGAATTCGAGACCGATGGCGTGCGGGCTGCGCGACACCTGGTCCTCGAACAGCGAGACCAGCGTCGCGGCCTGCATCGGCATCTCGGTGGCGTTCCACTCGCGCAGCACCCGCTCGTTCTCGGCGGTGGTGATCGCGGTGAGCGTGTAGGTGGGGGTGGTCGGCTCAGCGGCCAGGAAGCGCGCGAGGAAGTCGAGGTAGCGCGCGTGGTGGGCGGCGTTCTCGGACTCGCCGTAGAGCTTCGGATTGGCCTCGAAGTCGAGCTGGATGCGGCCGCCGTCGCCGTTGTAGATGTTGATCGAGAGGTCTTCGACGGGTCCGGTGGCGAGCACATGGAGCTGACCGGCGATGTCGTCGAACTTCAGCTCGTCGTGGAACAGCATGATGTTGACCATCGGCCCGAAGAAGCCGCGCGCGTCGCGGGAGTACCCGCAGTCTCGCCGGATGTCGTCGGAGCGGTAGCGCTGGTGGCGCAGGGCGCCGGTGATCTGGAGTTCGGTCTGGCGCACGACGTCGGCGACGGTGGTGTGCTCGTCGAACCGCAGGCGCAGCGGCACCACGTTCGACACCACACCCGCCGACCGGCGCAGCGCGACGGTGGTGCGTGCCGAAACCGGAAGGCTCAGTACGACATCCGGGTCACCGGTGACCGAACGGACATAGGCGGCGAGCGCGGCGACGATCAGCGCGGAGTTGGCCGAACTGTGTGTGGTGATCGCGTCGGTGAGCAGCGTGTCGAGGTCGGTGTCGAGCACCGCGGTGGCACGGTGGCGCCCCGCGTCGTGGGTGTCGCCCGCGGCGGTGACCGATGACAGCGTCATCGGTTCGCCCACGCCGGCGAGCTGTTCCGTCCAGTACTCGCGGTCGGCACGGAACCGGCTGGACTCGCGATAGCGGGATTCGTCGGCGTAGAGGTCGACGAGCGCGGCGGCGCGGGAAACGGACGGCTCACGCTGCTCGCCGACCGCGGAGTAGATCTCGGCGGTGCGCGAGAGCGCGTTCATCGCACCATAACCGTCGATGACGATGTGGTGGCCGCGTTCGTACCAGAACCAATCCCGGTCACCGATCCGCAACACCACATTGATGGTGAGGGGCTCGTGCTCCATGTCGATCGGGGTGCTGGCGTGGGCGTTCATCCAGGCCAGCGCGGCGGCCCGGGGGTCGGATTCGCCGCGGAGGTCGATCCGGCCCCAGCCGGGCCGCCACGTGGGGTCCACTCGCTGGTGGGGCACGCCGTCGATCTCGAGTAGGCGGACGTGTCCCACCTGGGATTCCGCGCCGAAGCGCTCGACCGCGTACAGCAACCGGCCGACGTCGAGATCACCGTGCAGTTCGACGTAGTGAGCGATGGTGAGCGGAATATCGGGCCGGATCCGTTGCGCGTACCACAGTGCTGTCTGACCGGGCGAGAGGGCGAACGGTTGGCCCGGGTCCTCGTCGGTGATGCTCGAGCTGACGTGGTCGGTGGCCAAAGAACTCATCAAGCACTCCGTTTCTGCCTTGTGTCACAACTCCCCGAGCAGCGCCCGGGCACACGACGGCCCAGGGCGTGGCTTTTCCACGCCCATGATTCGGAGTACTACGGCAGCCGGATGGCTACGAATGTGAATTTATTTCGAGCTCAACGAATTACGCCCCTGAAGCAGCAACTTTGTGCCGCTTCCCCCCGGTTGAAACAAACCGCTTATTCAGAATTGTCCGAACTTCGCGCAAGATGCGTCGGATTCGCGCGGCGGCGTCGAAGTAATAGCAATCCGACACCGATCGCGGTCAGGATAACGGACGCGAGTTCCGGCCACCCACCGATTCGGGTAGCGACTGTTGTTGTGTCGCGCAACGGTAGCTGGGCCACCAAGGCGGCGGGGACGACTTGCTCGGTGTGCTCTCTGAGCACGCCGTCAGCGGTGATGATCCCGCTGACACCCGTGGTTGCTGAGACCACGAGCGCACGCCCGTGCTCGACCGCGCGTACCCGCGACATCGCCAGTTGCTGGTAGGTCATCTCGCTTTCGCCGAAGGTGGCGTTGTTGGTGGGCACCGTCAGCAATTGGGCGCCCGCGGCGAGGGAATCCCGAAATGCCCGATCGAACGCGACTTCGTAGCAGGTCGCCACGCCGACCGGCACACCGGCGGCCGTCACCGTTCCGTCACCTTTACCCGGCACGAAATAGCCCGCGCGGTCGGCATAGGAGGAGAACAAACGGAAGAAACCGCGCATCGGCAGGTATTCGCCGAACGGCTGGATGATCTTCTTGTCGTGGCGCTCCCCCGGGCCCGCCGTGCCGTTCCACACGATCACCGAGTTGGTGGTCGTGCGGTCACCGTTCACCAGGACTGCGCCGACCAGGATCGGGGCGCCGATCCGTACCGAGGCTTCGGTGATCTCGGCGGCGGCGTCGGCATTTCGCAGTGGGTCGATATCGGAGGAGTTCTCGGGCCAGATCACGATGTCGGGCCGCGCGGCCTGTCCGCGGGTGACGGCGTCGGCCAACTCCTCGGTGCGCCGGACGTGGTTGTCCAGCACGGCGCGGCGCTGGGCGTTGAAGTCGAGCCCGAGCCGCGGCACACTGCCCTGGATCGCCGCGACCGTGATCGTTCTGATACCTGCGTCCGGGGCGGGCAGTGTCGGCCGCAGGATCACTCCGGCCAGGGGCATGGTAGCCACGGCCACCACCGCGGTGGCAAATCCGGTGCGCACGGCGCGAGTGTTCGGGCGTGGCGCGGGCGTGCGGGCCCAGGTGACGACGCGCAGGGCGAGCGCGGCGAGCGCGGTGCCGGTCAGCGCGACCGCGAAGCCGACCAGCGGCGCACCACCGTAGGCGGCCAGCGGCAGATACCACCCATCGGCTTGACCGAAAGCGACCCGCCCCCACGGGAATCCGCCGAACGGGAAACTCGAGCGCACCCATTCGCTCGCGGTCCACGCCAGGGCGAGCCAGATCGGCCAGCCCGGCAGCGCGCTCAACCACCGGGCGAGCACACCCCACAGGCCGAAGTACAGCGCGCACACCGTGGACAGCGCCAACCACGGCACCGGGCCCACGTAGATCCCGGTCCACGGCAGCAATGGCACGAAGAACGCCAGCCCGCCGAGCAGCCCGTACCCGAAACCGCCGCGCAGCCTGCCCGGCCCGCGCACCGCGAGGGTGAGCAACGCGATGGCCACGGGGGCGAGGAACCAGAACGGGCGGGGCGGAAAGCTGCCGAACAGCAGCAGCCCGCCCACGACGGCCGCGAGCAGCCGCAATACCGCCGGGTGCGAAGCGGCGGCGGATCGGCTCGCACCGGGATCCACGTCGCCCGCTGCTGATGCCGACTCGGCTGCGGAGTCGGGGTGGTTACCCGTCGCGGGATCGATCATGGTGTGTCGCTCCGTGATTCGTTGCTGGCGGCGGTTCAGGCAGCGTAGATCGTGATGCCGTCGCGCACGGTGCGCAGGCAGGTCGGCAGGTCGACGCCCGGATCGAGGCGCGGGAGGGCGGGTACGCGGGAGCGGGGGTCGGTGGACCAGCGCTGCACGGTGTCGGCGGCCGCCGCGACGACGAGCTCGCCCGCGTCCCACACGGCGTAGGAGGCGGGTGCGCCGGGAACCAGCGTGCCCGCCATCCCGTCGCGCACGCCGCCCGCGCGCCAGGCGCCGCGCGTGGCAGCGGCGAAGGCGGCACGCGGGGACAAGCCGTGGCCGGGGGTGCGGTGGTGGACGGCCGCGCGCACCTGTTCCCACGGGTTCATGACGGTGACGGGCGCGTCGGACCCGATGGCGAGGGAGATGCCCGCCGCCGCCATCGCCGAGAACGGGTTGAGGCCCGCGGCGCGCTCGGCGCCGAGGCGGGTCGCGTACATCCCGTCGGGTCCGCCCCACGCGGCGTCGAAGCCGGGCTGCACGGACGCGATCACGCCGAGCTCGGCCAGTTGTGCGATCGCAGCGGCGTCGGTCATCTCCGCGTGTTCCACCCGGTGCCCACGTGAGGCGATCGCCGGACCACCGAGTTCAGCGGCGACACGGGCGAATCCGGCGACGACGGTATCCATGGCGGCGTCGCCGATGGCGTGGAAACCGGCCTGGATCCCGGCCTCGGTGCACGCGCGAATATGCGCGGTGATCGTGTCCTCGTCGAGGAAGCTCTTGCCGCAGCCCGCCGCGTCGGCGTAGGGCGCGCGCAGCAGCGCCGTGTGCGAGCCGAGCGAGCCGTCGACGAACAGGTCGCCACCGAGCGCGTGCACGCCGAGCTCGTCGAGCAGGGCGCGCGCGTGCTCCGCGGTGCGCACGGCCTGACCCCAGTAGGCCCGCACGGCCACACCGTGGTCGAAAGCGAGCAGTTCGCGGATGTCGTCGCGGCCGGAGATCTCCGGGCCCGCGCATTCGTGGACCGCGACGATGCCGTGAGCGGCCGCCGCGTCGAGGGCCGCCCGGCGAGCCGAATCACGCTGGGCACGAGTGAGTTCCGCGAGCGCGATGGTGCGCACCCGGTGGTGGGCGTCGGCGCGCAGCAGTTCGCCACGCTGATACCCCTCGCCGAGGTCACCGGCCGCGTCGAGCAGCGCCGAGGAGGCGACGGCCGAATGGGCGTCGACCCGGGCCAGGTAGACCAGCCTGCCCGAACCGGCGGCCTCGTCGAGTTCGGCGACCGTCGGCGGACGCTGCTCGGGCCAGCCGGTGTCGTCCCAGCCCTCGCCGATGATCACCCCGTCCGGCTGGCTCGCGGCGTGCGCACGCACCGTCTCGAGCAGGTCGGACAGGGATCCGGCGCCACGCACGTCGAGCCCGGTCAGCTGGAGTCCCAGCGCGGTGACGTGGACATGGGGGTCGACGAACGCGGGTGCCACGAACGCACCGTCGAGGTCGATGATCTCCGCGTCGGGGTGCATCGCGCGCCCGGGCGCCTCGGCGCCCAGCCACACCACGGTGCCGTCGGTGACCGCCATCGCGGCCGCGTCCGGGGAGCTCGAACTGTAGAAACGACCGCCGATCAGCAACTGGGTACTCACGATGCCCCAGTCTGCCGTATCGCCGGATCGGCACCTCGGCAGGGACAGGCTCCGGTCGGCGGCGCGAGCGTCAGGTCGGCAGCGACAGTGCGGCGCGCACTTCGGCGTCGCCGAACCCGGCGAGACAATGCCCGCCCGCCTCCACGGCGATCAGTTCCAGCCGCCATGCGGCGGTGGTGAAGTCCGACATCGACTGTCCGGCAGCGGCGCTCGCTCTGCGCACCGCGTCGGCCAGTTCCTCGCTCACCGTGACGGTGATCTGCTCGGTGGCCATGTCGGTACTGTAGACCCTTCGCCGCCGCGCGCGGGCGTGTCGGCCGAGGCCTTGTCGGATCAGGCGGGGCCGAGCGCGCGCGGACCCGCGGTGTGACCATCGTCGTACCACTGCCCGACCACGGTGCCGTCGACCACGTCGCCGTCCGCGTCGACGACCATCCCGCGATACGGCGAGGGCGCGAACGAGGGCAGCGGGCCGAAGCGCCGGGTGCCGAGCTTCTCCAGCGCCGGTCGCAGCAGCGCCCTGGTCGGCGGGAACAGCGCGAGCAGGCCGACGAGTCCGGTGACCAGACCGGGCACGAACAGCAGCACCGAGCCGGTGGCGACGATCACCCCGTCGGCGACCGCGCTCTCGGCGGTCACCTCACCGCGCGAGGCCCGCCGGAATCGGTCGAACACCCGCCTGCCCTGCCGTCCGAGCAGCACCAATCCCACGCCCGAGACGGCGACGAGCACGATCAGCGCCCAGCCGATGCCGATCAACTGGGCGAGACCGACGAGGGCGGCGATCTCGACGACGAGGTAGAGGACGAACAGCACTGCGGTCATGGCGATCCTTTCGGACGATCTACCCCTTCAACGCACGAGCGCCCGATTTTTCTCCCGAGCGAGCCGGCGAATTCAGCCGCCCGGTCGCACGAGCCCGGTCTCGTAGGCCAGCACCACGGCCTGCACCCGGTCGCGCAGACCGAGTTTGGTGAGCACCCGGCCGACGTGTGTTTTCACCGTCGCCTCCGACAGGAACAGCGCCGCGGCGATCTCGGCGTTGGAGCGGCCGACCGCGATCTGTTCGAGTACCTCGCGTTCGCGCGCGGTGAGGACGTCGAGGATCTTCGGGTCGCGCAGGCTCGTCGGGTCCTCGGCCACGAGCCGGTCCAGCAGCCGCTTGGTGACCTTGGGCGAGACCACCGCGTCACCGGCGGCGACGCTGCGGATGGCCGAGACGAGATCCTCGGGCGGGGTGTCCTTGAGCAGGAATCCGCTGGCGCCGGCACGCAGGGCGCCGAGCGCGTGTTCGTCGAGGTCGAAGGTGGTCATCACGAGCACCCGCACGCCCTCCCCCGCGGCCACGATCTGCGCGGTGGCCGTCACTCCGTCGACAACCGGCATCCGCACATCCATCAGCACCACATCGGGTCGCAGTTCGCTCGCGCGCCGCACGGCTTCGTCGCCGTTGCCCGCTTCACCGATCACGTCGATGTCGGGGTGCGCGCCGAGCACCATTTTCAGGCCCATCCGCATGAGTTCCTGATCGTCCACCACGAGCACGCTGATCGGCATTGCCCCACCCTAATAGTCACCGCCGCGCAGCATTCCCCCGTGTTTTCCCGCACGACCGCGGGGTGAGCGGGGTTCAGTCCGTTTCGGTCCGCAGTGGAAGGTCGGCGCGTACCTGCCAGCGGCCGTCGTCGAGTCTGCCCGCGGACAGAGTGCCGCCCAGGACCGCGACCCGTTCGCGCATGCCGACCAGACCCATCCCCGCGCCGGGAATCTCGGCGCCCGGACTCACCTGCGCGGGAACACCGCCGCTGTCGACGACTTCGACGCGGATGTCCTCCTCGCGCCGATGCACCCGGACCACCGCCTTCGGCTCCGCTCCCGCGTGGCGCAGGGTGTTGGTGAGCGATTCCTGCACGATGCGGTGCACGCCGAGGCTCACCTCGGGGGCGATGTCGTCGAGTTCGCCGGTCAGCTCGAGGTCGACGGCCAGGCCCGCCTCGCGCATCATCTGGGCCAGCTTCGCGATGCCCGCGCTCCCGTGCTGGGGCAGCAGTTCCGGTGCGTGCTCGGTGCGCAGCAGGGCGACGGTGCGGCGCAGTTCGCGCAGCGCGTCGCGACCGGTACCCGCGATGGTGGCGAGCGCGCGTTCGGCGGTGTCGGGGTCCTGACGCAGGGCGTACTTGGCGCCGTCGGCCTGCACGATGATGACGCTGACGGCGTGCGCGACCACATCGTGGAGTTCGCGGGCGATGCGGGTGCGTTCGGCGGCGACCGCGTCGTGGGCGCGCCGTTCCTTGTCGTAATCGGCGACGGCCAGCCGCGCCGCCACCTCGGAGTCGTACGCGTGCCGGGCACCGTTGAACTCGGCCAGTGTCCAGCACAGCGCGTAGATGAGCGCGACCATCGCCAGATCACCGCCGCGCGGCTCGTCGAGCAGCAGGACCGACGCCACCATGTCGAGCGCGAGGAAGGCGAGGAAGATGAGCCCGTCACGCCGGCCGACGTAGGCGACGAGCGTGTAGAGCATCACCCCGAGCCCGATCAGGGCGACATGGTCGGCTACCTGTCCATCGATCAGGTAGCCGATGAGAGTGTTCAGCAACGACAGCACCAGCATCGCCGCCGCCACCGCCCGCGGATACACCCGCCGCAGGATCAGCGGCAGCGGAACGATCACCGAGAAGATCAGGTAGACGACCTTGTTGTGTTCGTCGCCCACCCCGAGGGCATCGAGGAACAGCAGCAATCCCGCGAGAATCGAGTCGGCGACGATGGGTCGTCCGCGTAGCCACAGGCTGAACCGGCGCACGGGCCCAGCGTAGCCCCGGCTGGCTTTCCGGCCGTGATCTTGATTGCCTGGACGCGTGCAACTCGGAGACTGGACGGTCCTGCTGGTGGCCGCCGCGGCGGCGGGCTGGGTCGACGCCGTGGTCGGCGGCGGCGGGCTGATCATTCTGCCGACCCTGTTCCTCGTCGTTCCCGGCATCGCACCGCAGACCGCGCTGGGCACCAACAAGCTCGCCGCCCTGGCAGGCACCGCGACCGCGGTGGCGACCTTCGCGCGCAAGGTGCCGATGCAGTGGAAGGTACTGCTGCCCGGCGCGGTGATCGCCGCGATCACGGCCGCGTGCGGCGCGGCGGCGGTGTCGCTGATCGACCGCGACCTGTTCATCCCGCTGGTGATGGTGGTGCTCGTCGGGGTGGCGGTGTTCGTGACCGTGCGCCCCTCGGTCGGCCTGACGATGGCCACCCATCCGCCGACCCGGCGCAAGGTGATCCTGGTGGTCGGCCTCGCGTCCGGTCTGATCGGCCTCTACGACGGGCTGCTCGGGCCGGGCACCGGCACCTTCCTGATCATCACCTTCGCGACCCTGCTCGGCACCGAATTCGTGCGGGCGGCCGCGATGGCCAAGGTGATCAACTGCGGGTCGAACGTGGGTGCGCTGCTGTTCCTCGGCTCGACCGGCCACATCCTGTGGGGTCTCGGCGCGGGCATGGCGGTGGCGAATGTTCTCGGCGCGCTGGTCGGTTCGCGGATGGCGCTGGCCAGGGGCGCGGGGTTCGTCCGGATCGTGTTGCTCGTCGTCGTGGTGGTGATGGTGATCCGGTTGGGGTGGCAGCAGTTCGGTTAGGGCGGCGATTCGGTCAACGCACCGGTTCGGCGGCCGCGGAGGCGGCGAGCCACGGTTGCAGGACCCGCGAGGTGGTCTCGTGGATCTTGCGGTGGAGGCGTTCACCGTCGTCGATGCCGTGCTGTGGCTGCTGGAACAGCACCGTCAGCGCGCCCGACACCGCGCCGACCACGGCGCCGACCAGCGCCGCGGCGCCGACCTCGTCGAGTTCGTGCGGGAACGCGATGTGCAACTGGTGGGCGATCTCGCGCTGCGCGACCAATTGCGCGTGCGCGGCGCGACCGCTCACCGAGGGGACGGTCCGCGAGACCCGCGCCCGCAGGGCGGCCACCCGCGAACCGACGTCGTCGACGAGGTGTTCGCCGGGGTTGTCGCCCGCCGCGCGCAAGGCCCGCAGCAACACCTCCACCGGTCGCTCGCCGGGCCGACGGGTGGCGATGGCGGCGACCGCCGCGCGCACCCGTTCGTCGGGTTCGGGGAAGAGCAGTTCTTCTTTGCTCGCGAAGTAGTTGAAGAAGGTCCGGGTGCCGACCTCGGCCTCGGCCGCGATGTCGGCGACGGTTGTCTCCTCATAGCCTCTGGCCTCGAACAATTCGACGGCGGCCACGAGGATCGCACGTCGGGTTCGTTCCCTTTTTCGATCGCGCAGGGCAGATGGCGGCACGGCGGGCACCCTACGGCATTTTCGGCACCGCTCGCGGGATGACCGGAGTCCGCGCGTCACGGCGGCAACAGACATGACGGTGCGCCGGAAGCGGTTCCGGCGCACATGTGTCGGTGGCACCGGTTAGCGTAGGTGCGGTGAGCGATACCACGACTTCCAGAGATGTGGACGAGGAGTTCCGCGCGCTCGGGCTCGCCACCCTGGCCGAGGCCGCGCTGTCGGCGGCCCGCGCGGCCGGCGCCGAGCATGCCGACCTGCGCGTGCAACGGTTGGTGACCCAGTCGATCCGGTTACGGGATGGTCGCGTCGAAGCGGTCACCGACGCGACCGAGCTGGGATTGGCGGTGCGCGTGATCGTCGACGGCACCTGGGGTTTCGCCTCCCACGCCGCACTCACGCCCGAGATCGCCGCCGAGGTGGCGCGCCGGGCGGTGACCGTGGCAAAGGCGCTGCGCGCGCTGAACCGGGAGCGCGTCGAACTGGCCGACGAACCACGCTATGACGACGTCTCGTGGGTCTCGGCCTACGACCTCGACCCGTTCACGGTGCCGGCAGCCGACAAAGTGGCGCTGCTGCAGGACTATTCGGAACGGCTGTCCGCGGCCGACGGTGTCGACCACGTCACCGCCTCGGTCCTGCAGGTCAAAGAGCAGACGTTCTACGCCGACACCGCGGGTTCGTCGATCACCCAGCAGCGGGTGCGGTTGCACCCCCAGTTGGAGGCTGTCACCGTCGATTCCGCGTCGGGGGTGTTCGAGACGATGCGCACGCTCGCCGCGCCCGCGGGCCGCGGCTGGGAGTACGTCACCGGCGCCGACGGAACATGGGACTGGACGGGCGAACTCGCACAGATCCCCGGCTGGCTGGCCGAGAAGGTGAAGGCGCCCAGCGTGGTCGCGGGCCCCACCGATCTGGTGATCGACCCGACCAACCTGTGGCTGACGATCCACGAATCCATCGGTCACGCCACCGAATACGACCGCGCGATCGGCTACGAATCCGCCTACGCGGGAACCTCGTTCGCGACGCCCGATCAGCTCGGCACGCTGCGGTACGGCACACCGATCATGCACGTCACCGGTGACCGTACCCAGGTCAACGGGTTGAGCACCGTCGGGTACGACGACGAGGGCGTGGCGGGCCAGCGGTGGGACCTGGTGCGCGACGGCATCCTGGTCGGCTATCAGCTCGACCGCGTGTTCGCCCCGCGTCTCGGGCTCGATCGCTCCAACGGATGCTCGTATGCCGATTCGCCGCACCATGTTCCGATCCAGCGGATGGCGAACGTGTCGTTGCAGCCGGATCCCTCGCGTGACACGACCACCGCAGAGCTGATCTCCCGTGTCGAGGACGGCATCTACATCATGGGCGACAAGAGCTGGTCGATCGATATGCAGCGCTACAACTTCCAGTTCACCGGTCAGCGGTTCTTCCGGATTCGCAACGGCGAACTGGACGGGCAACTGCGCGATGTCGCCTACCAGGCGACGACCACCGATTTCTGGGGGTCGATGGAAGCGGTCGGCGGGCCGAGCACCTGGCAGCTCGGCGGCGCCTTCAACTGCGGTAAGGCACAGCCCGGTCAGGTGGCGGCGGTGAGCCACGGCTGCCCGTCGGTGCTGGTGCGCGGGGTCAACATTCTCAATACCCGGACGGAGGGCGGTCAGTGAACGAGGGTCTGTTCCCGGCGGGCACGGTGGTCGAGCGTGCGCTGGCGGCGTCGAAGGCCGACGAGGCGATCGTGATCGTCACCGACGCGCACGAGGCGTCGCTGCGGTGGGCGGGCAACTCGATGACCACCAACGGCTCGTCGATTTCGCGGGAGTGGGCGGTGATCTCGGTGTTCCGTGACGGCCCGAACACCGCGCGGGTCGGTTCCATCAGCTCCACCAGCGTCGATCCCACCGAGATCGAGGCCGTGGTGCGCGCCAGCGAGGAAGCCGCGCGCACGGCCGCCCCGGCCCGCGACGCGATGCCGCTGCTCGAACCCACCGACGACGACACCGCCGCGTGGGATCTGGCGCCCGGCGCCACCGAGATCGACGTGTTCGCCGGGCTGGCGCGCGACCTGTCCACCGGTTTCGACGGCACCGACCGGCTCTACGGTTTCGCCCACCACCAGGTGCACACCACCTGGCTGGGCACCTCGACCGGTGTTCGCCGCCGGTTCAGTCAGCCGACGGGTTCGGTGGAGATCAACGGCAAGCGCGGCGAGGGCAAGGATCTGGCGAGCGCGTGGGTGGGGGTCGGCACCGCCGACTTCACCGACGTCGACACCGCGGGCCTGCTCGCCGAGTTGTCGCGGCGCCTGGGCTGGTCCGCGCGCCGCGTCGAGCTGCCCGCCGGCCGCTACGAGACCCTGTTGCCGCCGTCGTCGGTGGCCGATCTGATGATCTATCTGGCGTGGAGCATGGAGGGCCGTGGCGCGCACGAAGGCCACACCGCGTTCTCCCGCGCCGGTGGCACGCGAATCGGTGAGCGCCTCAGCGACATTCCGTTGACCCTGTACTCCGACCCGAACGCGAGCGGTCTGGAATACCGGCCGTTCGTGGCGACCCCGTCGTCGTCGGAGTCGCTGTCGGTGTTCGACAACGGTCTGTCCGCGCGGCGGGTCGACTGGATCGGCCGCGGCGTCATCGAATCGCTGGTCTATCCGCGCGCGACGGCGGCCGAATTCGCCGCCCCCGCCACGGTTCCCGGCGAGAACCTGCTGCTCACCGGCGGCGGCGAGGCATCGCTGGACGACATGATCGCCCGCACCGAACGCGGTCTGCTCCTCACCTGCCTGTGGTACATCCGCGAGGTCGACCCCGCCACCCTGCTGCTCACCGGTCTCACCCGCGACGGCGTTTACCTGGTCGAGGACGGCAAGGTCACCGGCGCGGTCAACAACTTCCGTTTCAACGAAAGCCCCCTCGATCTGTTGCGGCGGGTGTCGGAAGCGGGTGCCACCGAGATCACCCTGCCCCGCGAATGGAAGGACTGGTTCACCCGGACCGCCATGCCCCCGCTGCGCATCCCCGACTTCCACATGTCGTCGGTGAGCCAGGCCACCTGACCGGGGTGAACCCCCTCCGTTGGACGGCCCCGAGCGTGAAAGCATGATCGGGTGACTGGTATCCGGATGTTCGCCACCGACCTCGACGGCACCTTGCTGCGTTCCGATCGCACGATCTCGCCGCGTACCGCCGAAGCGATGGCCGGCGCGCAAGCCGCGGGCATCGAGGTGGTGTGGGCGACGGCCCGGGCCCGCCATTCGGTCCACGAGCTGGCGCAGTCGTGCGGTTTCCGCGGCAAAGCGGTGTGTGCCAACGGCGCGGTGCTGCTCGACCTGGCCGACGGCACCCCGCAGATCATCGACACGGTCTCGATCGACACCGGCGCGGCGGGTGCGGTGATGGCGCAGATCCGCGATCTGATTCCCGGTGTGGTGTTCGCCAATGTCGGCGCCACCCGGTTCGTCGCCGAGCCCGCCTATGCCGCGCTGTGCACCTTCGCCGATCACCACCGCAACCCGCACGAGATGGAACTGTCCGATATCTTGCCGACGGGCGTCGACGCGATGGTGAAGATCGTCGCCCGTCATCCCGAGTTACCGGGCGCCCAGCTCTACCGCAAGGCGGTGGCGGTCGGGATCACCGGCGTGGAACTGACCCACTCCGGCGCCGCGTACATGGAGATGGCCGCGGAAGGTGTGTCGAAGGCCAGCGCGCTGGCCCGATTGTGCGCGCTCGACGGCATCCACCTGTCGGAGGTCGCGGCCGCCGGCGATGCGCTCAACGATGTCGCCATGCTGACCTGGGCGGGTACCGCGCTGGTTCCGGCCAACGCGGCACCCGAGGTCATCGCACTCGCCGACCGGGTGCTCCCGGCCAACGACGAGGACGGTGTCGCCTCCTACCTGGAGGAATTGGCCGGCTCGGCACAGCGCGACTCGGCTAGCTGACCGATGTCGGCGCCCGGCCCACGCTGAGGTGCAGGATCGTATCGGTCACGCGCACGGTGTCCGCGTCCAGCGGGAAGTACCCCTGCTCCTGGGTGACATCGGTGCGGGTGTGTCCGGGTCCGAGTTCTGCCGCCGGGATCAAACCCCAGGTGCCGATGCGGTTCTGCAGCGTGTGTTCGAAGGTGCCCGGCCCGGGTTCGGCGAGTTCGAGGCCGTCACTGCGTCCCAGACTGCCGAGTATCACCCCGTAGTGCTCCCCCAGCAGCGATCCGACGATCGCCCCCGCCCCGGACCAGACGAGCTCCATCGGCCCCATCCGCATGACGCTGGTGTTGCGCCGCAGGTGCAGGTTGTGCGAGTACACCAGGGTCGGACCACGGCGTGCTTCGGTGGACCGGATGTCGAGCAGGTTCTGGGCCATCAGCGCGTCACGGGCGGCGGCCAGGCTGTTCCATCGCACGCCGTCCTCGGTCGGCTGGGCCGCCTGCCGGTGGTACCGGAGCAGGCCGAGCCCGGCGGTGAGATGAATTGCCGCCCTTCGCCACTCGGCGAGTGACGTGGCCGCGATCCGTTCCGGTGCACGGGTGTAGAGCAGGGCGAGCATGTCGTCGGCCATCACCCGCAACCGCTCGGCGTCGGGGGTGGCACCGGGCGAGACGCCGGCGTCCAGGACCGCTTCGGTGCGGCTCCAGCGCTCGTCGCTGCCGGCGGGCCCGCTGATGTCGAAGTCGAGTTCGAGGTAGTCGCGGGCGAATTCGAGGTAGAACCGCGGGCTCGGCGCACTCATCGTCTCCATCGCGGCGTCGAATCCGTGGAAGCGGACCTGATCCTCGACCGGCCTGCCCGCGTTGTAGTCGCGCAGCCAGGCGACCAGGTGCCGGTTGCCATCGAGTTCGCCGAACTCGTGCGAGAAGCCGGTCCGCATCACCTCGTCGAAGGCGCCGTGGCCGCCGCGAACGTAATCGTCCACGGCGAGCGCGGCAACCCGATCTGTTTCGAGAGCGATCGACCGGAACCCACTCGCCACCAACTCGGCGAACAGCTCATTGCGGACCGACGCGAAGCCGGGTTCTTTGTGCGTCGGTTCCCCGAGCGCAAGCAGTTCACAGGACAAACGGACGAAGTCGCTGATTTTCTGGCTCATACCTATCAACCGTATCGTTGAAAGAACGGTTGAGACTCGAGCAGCATCGATTCGGGATATATGTCGTAAAGTCTCAAATCAGTGAAAACCCTACGACCGTCCGACCTGGCCCGCGAGCACGCGATTTCGACCCAGGCGGTCCGCAACTACGAGCAGGACGGATGCCTTCCGCCGGCCGAACGCACCCCTGCCGGCTACCGGATCTACACCGACCTGCACGCGGCCGCGCTGCGCACCTACCTCACTCTGATCCCCGCCTACGGCCACGCGCAGGCGGGCGACCTCATGCGCGCGCTGCACGCGGACGACCTCGACAGGGCTCTCACGGTCATCGACCGCGGGCACAGCCAGCTCCTGCGAGACCGTGAGACTCTCGCTACGGTCCGCCGGGCCGTCGACCACCTGATCACCGAATCGAGCTCTGCCACACCGGGTTCGGCCACGACAAGAACCATCGGCGAACTCGCCCATCACCTGCGAGTCACCCCGGCCACCCTGCGGGTGTGGGAAGCGGCCGACATCCTGTCTCCCGATCGGGACCCGGCCACCGGCTACCGCCGCTACGGCCCCACCGACCTCCGTGACGCCGAACTCGCCCACATCCTGCGCCGAGGTCACTACCGCCTCGACCACATCGCCACCGTCATCGGGCAGATTCGCGCCGCGGGCAGCACCGAGGCGCTGGCGAAGGCCCTCACCGACTGGCAGGCCACCATCACCGCCCGTGGCGTCCGCATGCTCGACGCTGCCGCCGCACTGAGCCGATACACCGTGGACATCCGGGCGCACCGTCCCCGCCCCGGTGCGCCCGCCTGACCTCAGACGCGTTCGAGTACCGCCGACGCGCCGATACCGCCCGCCGCGCAGATCCCCAGCAGCGCGGTCTCTTTCCCGGTCCGGGCCAGCTCGTTGGCCATGGTCGTGACCATGCGGGCGCCGGTGGCGCCGAAGGGATGGCCCAGCGAGATCGAGCCGCCGTGCACGTTCAATCTTTCGATGTCGACGGTGCCCACCGGCTCGTCGCGGTCGAGACGGGCCTTGGCCCACTCGGTGCTCTCCAGCATGCGCAGCACCGACAGTGTTTGCGCGGCGAAGGCTTCGTGGATGTCGACGAGGTCGATATCGGCCAGCGTCATGCCCGCCTTGTCGAGGGCGCGCGGCATCGAGATCGCCGGGCCGATGAGTACCTGGTCGGCAGGGTCGACGCTGACGAAACTCCAGGAACGGAAGGCGGCTTGCGGGGTGAACCCGAGAGCGCGCGCCTTCTCCTCGCTCATCAGCAGCACCGCCGACGCGCCGTCGGTGAGCGGGCTGGCGTTACCCGCGGTGACCGTGCCGTTCTTCTCGAACACCGGTTTCA
Organism: Nocardia sp. NPDC055050; assembly: GCF_053608345.1. NCBI lineage: Bacteria > Bacillati > Actinomycetota > Actinomycetes > Mycobacteriales > Nocardiaceae > Nocardia > Nocardia sp. NPDC055050. Next base: position 221,624 of record NZ_JBSGVG010000006.1, on the reverse strand, counting down.
GGGTGGCGAGTTTCTCGACGCTGGTGTTCGCGCGAACGAGTCTGTCGACGTCGATCAGCGTCCCCGACGGCGTGCTGACCGGCACGACCTCGTCGTCGAAACGTCCCGAGGCGATGGCGGCCGCCGCCCGCTGGTGCGAGCGGGCGGCGAACGCGTCTTGATCGGCGCGCGAGATCCCGTTGATGCGGGCCATCTTCTCGGCGGACTCGCCCATCACCTCGCCGGTGGTGCGCTCGGCGATCTTGGGCTGGCGCGGCAGGATGTCGGTGAACGGCGCGAGCTGGCGGACCACATCGAGGTAGTCCGTCGCCTTGGGCTTGCCCAGCGCGACCGGCGCGACCGCGTGCACGACCTTCTGCGGCAGCTTGATCTCGGCATTACTGGTGGAATCGCTGCCACCGGCGATCATGATGTCGTACTCGCCGCGTTCGATCGCCGCGGCCGCCGAGGTCACCGCCTGCAATCCGGACGCGCACGCGCGGGTGACCGTGTACCCCTCGCACCCGAAGTCCAGGTTCAGGTCGAGGGCGATCTCCCGCGCGATATTGGGCGCGTGACTGGGTAGCACGACGCCGCCCCAGACGATGGACTGGATCTCGCCGGGCGCGATCCCGGTCCGCTCGATCAGCCCGCGCACGGCCGCGCCGGCCAGGGCGATGCTGTCGAGGCGGGTGAAGTCGGTGAACGCGCGTACGAACGGCGTCCGCGCGCCCCCGACGACGACGGCTCGGTTGCGTTTGTCGGCCATGTGAGTCCCTTCGGAAGTGCTGCCGAAGACTCACAGTATTCGATACCGGCGGTTCTACATATCGGATCGACGCAAATCAGGAGGGCGTGATCTCGATGCCGATCGTGCCCGCCTTGCCCCGGCGCAGATTGCTGCCGAGAATCACGAGCGGGCCGGTCAGCCAGTACTTCTTGCGCAGCAACGAACGGAGTTCGTCGGTCTCGGCCGCGTCCAGCAGCCGGGCGGTGCCGGTCACGATGTCACCGTGCGCATCCCCGCGCACGTTGCAGGGTTGCACCGTCACCTCGGGGTTGCGCCGGACGCGCTTGACCTTCCAGCTGTCGGTGACCGTCCAGACGAACAGCTTGTCGTCGCGGGCCACCGCCCAGACGGGCGTCCCCACGGGCGTGCCGTCCTTGCGGAAGGTGGTGAGCAGTACGTAATTCGCGGTCGCCAGTTCGCCGAGGCGGTTCGTCATGCCCACAGCCTAGTGGGCGCGGCGATCCGCGGCCGAGCGGCAAAAAGAGTACGGGCGCTTTCGCGAAACTGTTCGTAACCTCTGGGGCGAATCGACTCTCTGGCGAAAGGCCGACGATGACCGATACCGCGGTGCCTCTGCTCTGGAGCGGCGACCTGCCGAGCACCCTCGAGTTCTACCGGGCGCTCGGCTACACCGTCACCCATGAGCAAACCCGCCCCTACGTCTACGGCGCGATCGAACAACACGGCTGCGCCCTGCATTTCGCGCCCGCGCCGCCGGGCATCGAGCTGCCGGTGGAGCATGCGGGCGCGCTGCTGATGGTCGACGACGTCGCCGCACGCCATGCCCAGTACACCGCCGCCCTGCGCGCGCACTACGGCAAGATCCCGAGCAAGGGCTGTCCGCGGATCACCCGATTCCGTCCGGGCCAGTCCCGGTTCTCCCTGGTCGACCCGGTCGGCAACACCGTCCTGGTGATCCAGCGCGACGAGCCCAGCGAACTCGAGTACGGTGGCTCGCGCGAGCTGGAAGGGCTGGCCCGGGTGCTCGACAATGCCCGTATCCTGCGCGATTTCAAGAACGACGACCGCGCGGCGACCCGCGCGCTCGAGGCAGGCTTGCGCCGTTTCGGGGCCGCCGCGAGCGCCTTCGAGCGGGCCCGCGCCTACGCCGCCCTTGCCGAACTCGCTGTCGTCGCCGCGGACACCGACCGGGCCGCACACTGGAAATCCGAACTCGACTCGGTCGAGTTGACCGCCGAGGAGCGCACGGCGATCACCGCCGGTGCCTCCGATCTCCTCACCGCTTTGCTCACCGCGACCGACCGAACCGGGTCATCGGGGCGATCGGCCAGTAGGCTTCGGCTATGCGAGGTCGATGGCACGAACGCACCACCCGTGGGCGGCTGATCCGTTGTGTGGCAACAGCAGTCACGGTTGCCGCCGCCCTCGGGGTGAGCCCGGCCGGTCCAGCGCAGGCTGGTGCGCCGTCGTGCGCCGACGGTTGGCACGTCGACGTGCTGGCGGCCGACCTGGGTGGCCTGGAGAACCTCGAGTACGACGGCCGCGGCGGCTTCTACGTCAGCGGCATCGTTCGCGGAGAGATCCTGCACGTCGGCGCCGACGGCCGGGTCACCACGATCCGCACCGGCCTCGACAACCCCGCCGGGCTGCGGCTGATCGGCGGCGATCTCTACTTCGTCACCGGTGACGGCACCACACCGAACGGCGGCGGCACCCTGAGCCGGCTCGATACGGCCACCGGCGAGGTCACCGTCGTGCTCCCGAACCTGGTGCAGCCCAACGGATTACTGCTGCTCCCCGACGGCGACCTGCTCATCTCCCAGCTCTCCGTCCCCTGGCCGCCGGTGGGCATCAGCCGCTACCGCCCCGCCACCGGCGAATTCACCCTCGCCTGGTCCCCTGTCCCCCGCCCCAACGGCCTCGCTCTCGCCCCCGACCACCGAGCGGTCATCACCGAGGACGTCCTCACCTCCCAGCTCGTGCGGGTTCCCTTCGACGCCCCCGACCGGCCCACTCCCCTCGCCACTGTGAACGACGGTCTCCTGCCCGGACTGGACGACCTCGATGTCACCGCCGCGGGCCTCACCTTCGTCACCGGCGACTACTCCGGCAGCGTCTACCAGGTCGACCCGGCCACCGGCGCCTGGTGCACGCTCGCCACCGGTTGGACCACTCCCCGGGGCTCGCTCCCCAGCCCACCGCCGATCGGGCCCACCTCGGCCCGCCTGGCCCCCGACCTCACCACCGGAGCGTGGTCGCTCTATGTCACCAGCATCGACGGCACACTCCGCCGTCTGCGGCCACCACCCGGTATCGACCTCACGCCCTCCTTCCTGCGCTGAGCACGAGCAAGCTCCGAGCGAAGAGTCAGCGGGGCCGCTCGGCCCGGAACCGGAACATTCCGAGACCGGTTTCCACGTCGATGCCCGTGAACCCCGCGACCGCCAGCCGGTCGGCGAGCGTGTCCGCCGGGACCGGCACGCACGTGTCACCCACATGCTGGAGCCGGAACAGCGGACTGTCGAGGCCGTCCGAGCCGGCGAACACCCCGCCGGGTCGCAACACCCGCAGCGCTTCGGCGAACAGGTCGTCCTGCTGTGCGGGTGAGGGGACGTGGTGCAGCATCGTGAAGCAGACCACCGAGTCGAACTCCTTGTCCGGCAACGGCATCGCGGTCGCGTCACCGTCGACCACCCGCAGCTCCCGCGCGAACCGGGTGCGCAGACGCGCGGCCAGCACGGGGTCGATTTCCAGGCCGGTGAGCGAGGCCGCCCGGTCCCGCAGTGGCGCCACGTTCGCGCCGAAACCCGGGCCGATCTCCAACGCGGACGCCCCGAGGTCGATGTCGCGCATCACCCACGGCACGATCTTCGTCGCCGTCACCCATTCCCACGCCGTGGACCTGCACAACAGCCTGTGCCAGTAATTCATCGCCATAGCTACGACGGTAGGACCCGGGGGGCCGTGGCCGACAGTCACTACGCTGACAGACTATGTCGCAGAACGGACATGACCTACTGCTGGCCGCGGACACCGGTCCCACGGCCATGGTGCTCGGCGCGGGAATCCTGCCCGCCGGATACTGGTTCGACGAGCACCGCCACCCCCAGCATCAGATCGCCTGGGCGGGTAGAGGAGTCATCGGGATCGACATCGGCGCCCACCACTGGGTGCTACCGCCGACCAGAGCCTTGTGGATACCCGGCGGCGTCGCGCATCGCACCGGAACGACGGCCGGGGCCGATATGCGCGGCATCTTCGTCGAACCCGACCGGTGCCCGGCACTGTTCCCCGGACCGACGCTGCTGAGCGTCTCCCCGCTGCTGCGAGAACTGTTCGACCACATGACATCACGGCGATTGACAGACGACGGACGGACGCGGGCCGAAGCGATGGTGTTCGATCTGCTGGAGCCGGTCGAGGTCGTTCCGATCGGCGCGCCACTGCCGACCGACCCCCGTGCACGCGTCGTCGCCGAGGTCCTGCTCGACAATCCCGCCGACGACCGCACCCTCGCCGAACTGGGCAGGCACGCCGCGGCCAGCTCGCGCACCCTGGCTCGCGCGTTTCGCGCCGAGACCGGCCTGACCTTCGCGCAATGGCGGACCCAGATCCGCCTGGCGGCCTCGCTGACCCCACTGGCCGACGGTGTACCGGTGACCCGCATCGCCGCCCGGGTCGGCTATCACAGCCCGAGCGCGTATGTGGCCGCGTTCCGGCGGGCCGTCGGCACGTCGCCGGGACAGTACTTCGCCGGCCCCGTAGGCAATCGGTCGTCCTGACCGGTCGGGGTTTCACGCGTGGTGAGGCCAGCGGTGGCGCATCGTCGGTTGCCGTGGTGGACTGGCGGATTCGGCTATCGGGAGGTCAGCGTGCGATCGGCACCGCAGTGGGCACGGCAGGACGGATTCGGGATCCGGATGGAGTGGGGGCGAACCGGCGCGGCGATACTCGGGCCGGGGGCCGGGTGCCTGGTGGTGATCGACGTGTTGTCGTTCACGACGTCGGTGTCCGTCGCTACCGCCGCCGGCACCGCGGTCTTCCCGTATCGGTGGCGAGACGAGTCGGCGCGGGACTTCGCCGCGGAGAATACCGCCGAACTGGCCGTCGGACGGCGGGAGGCCGGTCCGTGGTCGCTGTCGCCGGCGGCGATCCGGCGCGCGCCGTTCACGCCACGCCTGGTGCTGCCCTCGCCCAACGGTTCCACCATCGCCGCCGCTGTCGAGGAAACGCCGGTCGTCGCCGCCTGCCTGCGCAATGTCAGCGCGGTCGCCGACTGGCTCGTCGCCCAGCACTGGGGCACTCCCGATCGACCGATCGCGATCATCGCGGCGGGCGAGCACTGGCCGGGCACCGACACCGTGCGGCCCGCGCTCGAGGACTGGCTCGGTGCCGGTGCGCTCGCCGCCGCGCTGATCGATCGCGGCATCACTACCCCTTCCCCCGAAACACACACGGCTGCGGCAGCATTCGAGGCGGCAGCCGACGTGGGCGCGCTGATCACGGAGTGCGCGTCCGGCCGCGAACTCGCCGCGATCGGCTTCGCCGAGGATGTGGCCATCGCGATCGAACGCGACGCCGACGCCACCGTCCCGGTTCTCACCGGCAACGCCTTCGTCGACCGCCGACCCCGCTAGCAAGCGTCGGCACGTCCGGAGCCGCTCGATCAGTCGTGGGAGGTGAGGATCCGTGGGCCGTCGGCGGTGACGGCGATGGTGTGCTCGCTGTGCGCGCAGCGGGAGCCGTCGGCCGAGCGGATGGTCCATCCGTCGGCGTCGGTGTAGACCTTCGCCGTGCTCGCCGCGAACCACGGCTCGATGGCCACCGTGAGACCGGGCCGCAGCCGGAACCCGCGCCCGGCCCTGCCGTCGTTGGCGATATGGGGATCCTCGTGCATCGTCCGCCCGAGCCCGTGCCCGCCGAACTCGGTATTGACCGGGTATCCGTACCCGCGAGCGACGGTCGCGATCGCGGCGGAGATATCGCCGATCCGGTTGTCGGGTTGCGCGGCCGCGATCCCGGCGGTCAGGGCCTCTTCCGTGGCCCTGACCAGTCGCTCGTCCGCGGGTGCGGGGGTACCGACGATGAACGAGATCGCCGAGTCGGCGACCCAGCCGTCGATCGACACGGCCAGATCAGCCGTCAGCAGGTCGCCGTCGCGCAAGACATAGTCGTGCGGAAGCCCGTGCAGCACAGCATCGTTCACGGCCAGACACACCGTATTGCGGAACGGCCCGCGCCCGAACGACGGCGAGTAGTCCCAGTAGCACGACACCGCCCCGCGCTCGCGAATCCGTTCCCGCACATACGCTTCCAGTTCGAGCAGGTTCACCCCGACCGCCGCACGGTCGCGCACCCCGGCCAGCACGTCGGCGACGAACCGGCCGGTCACCCGCATGCGCTCGATCTCCGCGGGTGATTTCAGCTCCACCATCACGCCTCCACTTGGTATTTTCATACCGACACTAGCCGCGCCGGTATAAAAATACCAAAATCAGCGGTTCAGGTTGCCCATGTCCACCGGAATCTGCGCACCGGTGATCTGGCTCGCCTCGTACGAGCACAACCAGGCCACGGTCGCCGCGATCTCCTCGGGCTGACAGATGTGGCTGGGCAGGGCGTTCATGAAGATGGGCGCGAGAGTGGCACCGTACTCCTCGAACAGCGGGCCCATCTCGTTGATCTGCATGCCGCTCGCCACGCCCGCGGGATGGACGGTGTTCACCCGGATCCGGTGCGCGCCGAGCTCGTTCGCCATCGTCTTGGCCAGACCCGTGATCGCGTGCTTGGTCGCGACATAGTGGCCGGTGAACGGCGTGCCCTTCAGACCCGCCACCGAACTGATGAACACCATCGCGCCACCCTCGCCCTGCGCGATCAGGTGGGGCACAGCGGCTTTCGCGGTGTGGAAGACGCCCGTCAGGTTGACGTCGATGGTCTCCTGCCACTGCTCGGCGGTGATCTCCCACGACATCGCCGCCGAACAGATACCCGCGTTGGCCACCACCACATCGAGTCTGCCCAGCTGCTCGATGCCCGCCGCCAGCGCCGCGGACAGCCCGTCGAAATCGCGCACATCGACCTTGCTCGCGACGATCTCGGCGCCCGCCGCTTCGACGAGCTTCACGGTCTCAGCCAGATCCGCCTCGGTCGCGCCCGCGTAGCTGGTGCTGGCGAACTCCGCGCACGCGTCGATCGCGATCACGTCGGCACCCTCCTCAGCGAAGCGCACCGCCTCGGCCCTGCCCTGCCCACGCGCCGCTCCCGTCACGAAAACGACCTTGCCCTCGAACCGTCGTGTCATACCCATACCTTTCGAACTTCGATGTCCTCCCCTGACACCTACCACCGCCACCGCCCGGGCGAGGCGAAAACGGAGATCCCTACTCAGCTTGGCCATCGTGTTCGCGAGGACATACCATCGGTCGCATGGTCCGACTCCCGCTCAGCCCCGCGCAGGTCGAAGCAGGCCGCCGTCTCGGCCGCCGCCTTCGCACCGCTCGCGGCGACCGCGACCTCGCCGAGGTGGCCCTGCGAGCGGGTATTTCCCCGGAAACGCTGCGCAAGATCGAGTCGGGACGGCTGCCCTCACCGGCCTTCGGCACGGTCGTCGGCCTGGCCGAGGCCCTCTCGATTCCCCTGACCGAGCTGGCCGAGTCCTACCGCGACGAACAGGTCGCCGAGTCCGCCTGATCGGCACACCGCGCACACTGCCCGATGCTGCGCTCGACCCGCCTACCGGCGGTTCATCGACTCCTCGTTCTCGTATCCCAGCGTCACATCATGGGTGATCTCGCCGCGGGTCACCGATACCTGACTCGCGACGGGCGGGTAGCCGCGGGCGACCACCGTGTACTCCCCCTCCGGCAGGTCAGGTACCAGGTACCGCCCCTGTTCGTCGGTGCGCGCCGTCGCTGCCGGATCGCCGCCCGAGTCCAGGACCGTGATCTGCACATCGGCGACGGGGCGGTCGCCGTCCACCCAGGCCGAGCCCAGCAGGATGGCCATCGGTTCGAGGTCGATGTCGCGATGCAGCGAGCCCGTCTCCGGCACGGTCAGCGCGACTGCCGCCGGCCGCATGTGATCGGCGACCGCGACCAGGGTGTAGGTACCACTCACGACGTCGCGGCACACGTAGGTGCCGTCTTCGCCGGTGATCGCCGCGCCCACCACCTCGCCCTCGGGATCGGTCAGCGTGATCGTGGCACCCCAGAGCGGTTCGCCGCGCCGCGCCGATCGCACGATCCCGGTGAGTTCACCCGCGCCGGTGAGCATCAGGTCGACGTGCTGGGCGCGCTCCCCGATCGACACGCTCACCGCTTCGGGCTGATGCCCGGCCGCCGCGGCGATGAGTACATAGTTGCCCGGCCGGGGCGCCTCGATCACGTACGCACCGTCGGCGTCGCCGTTGCCACGGGCCACCTGATGCCCGTGCTGATCGATCAGGGTGAGCGTCGCGGCGGGTACCGGACGCGCGTCGTCGCGTCGCAGCAGCCCCGCGATCACCCGACCGGTGGCGACGGGGTGCAGTTCGCCCGCCATCTCGTGCGCGTCGTGCAGGCTCACATCGCGCAGCGCGGTGGCATCGGACTGATCGTCCGGCGCCGGATCCTCCTGCAGCGGAATCTCTTTCATGAAGACCAGCACCAGGCAGGCCACCACGGCGAGGTCGGCGGCGAGCAGGAACACGCTGTGCATCGAGTCGGTGAATCCCTCGAGGATCGGGATCCGCAACTCGTCGGGCAGCGTGGCGATGCCGCTGGTATCGCTCAGCAGGCCGTCGAGGCGCGCGCCGTCGAAACCGGGCGGCAGACTCCCACCGAAGGCTTCCAGGATCGACGCGGGCAGCCCGTCGAACAGCACGGTCAGGAACACCGCGACCCCCAGGGTCCCGCCGAGCTGACGGAAGAACGTCGCCGCCGCGGTCGACACACCCATCTCGGTGCGCCCGACCGCGTTCTGCGCGGCGATGACCAGCGTCTGCATGCAGCCGCCGAGCCCGAAACCCATGATCGCGCTGAAGGCCAGCGGCTGCCACAGCGGACCGTCATAGGTGATCCTGGCGAACAGCGCGCACCCGATCGCCAGGATCAGCGCACCGAGCACCGGCAGCACCTTGTAGCGGCCGGTGGCTTTCGTGATCAGCCCCGAGATCTGCGCGCCCACCATGATCCCGAGGACCAGCGGCAACATCAGCAGCCCCGCCTCGGTCGGTGAGAAACCACGAACGACCTGCAGATACTGCGGAACCATCGTGATCGCGCCGAACATCGCGACACCCACGAGGAACCCGCCGAGGATCGCGATGCTGAACGTGGAGCTGCGGAACAGCCGCAGCGGGATCAGCGCCGAGTCCTTCATGAGGAATTCGACCAGGACGAACAGCAGCAGCCCACCCGCGCAGATGCCGTAGCAGAGCAGCGATTTCGGCGCGGTCCACCCCCAGATCCGCCCCTGCTCGGCCACGATCAGCAGCGGCACCACACCCACGATGAGGGTGATCGCGCCGAACCAGTCGATCCGGCTGCGTTGGCGGGTGTGCCCCACGTTCAGCACCTTCGCGACCACGAGGAACGCCAGCACCCCGACGGGCACGTTCACCAGGAACACCCAGCGCCAGCCCTCGATGCCACCGAGGCTCTCGTAATCGGACAGGAAGCCACCGACCACCGGGCCGAGCACTGTCGCGATGCCGAACACCATGAGGAAATACCCCTGGTAGCGGACCCGTTCGCGCGGCGGCACGATGTCACCGACGATGGTGAACGCCAGCGACATCAACCCGCCCGCGCCCAGCCCCTGGAAGGCCCTGCACCCGGCCAGCTGATACATGGTGGTCGCGAAGCAGCAGGCGGCCGAGCCGATCACGAACAGGGCGATCGCCAGCAGATAGAACGGTTTGCGCCCGTAGATGTCGGCGAGCTTGCCGTAGAGCGGCGTGGTGACGGTGGCGGTGATCAGGTATGCCGTTGTCGCCCATGCCTGTTCGTCGAACCCGTCGAGACTGTTCGCGATCCGGACGATGGCGACGCTGACGATGTTCTGATCGAGCGCGGCGAGGAACACCCCCAGTAGCAGCCCGGACAGGATGGTGAGTGTCTGGCGGTGCGTGAGGCGTGATTCGGCAACGACGGTATCGGTCATGGAAAAGCCCTGGTTCTGATCGGCTGGCAAGTGGGGGTCGATCATTCGGCCCACACGAGGGCCGACAACCCCGCTGCGAGGAAAACATTGCGCCGCGGGTGGAACTCTTCATGCACTGGTGCGCAGAGCTTACCCACGTCGGATTCGCCGCCTTCACCGAGGGATCAAGTTACCGTTCGTTTCACCCGGAAACGATAGGCCGCGGGGCTGTGAACTGTCAGTTCGGCGCGCGGGAATTCAGCGGCCGAGTTCGGCCAGCGCGCACAGAGTTTCCGAGCAGCCCGCGTCGATCCGGAGGGTGGCGAGGTCGTCGCCGCGGGTACGTCCACGATTCACGATCACCACTGGCACACCGTTTTTCGCGGCTCTGCGCACGAATCGCAGGCCCGACATCACCGTTAACGAGGAACCGGCCACCAGGATCGCCTGTGCTCGTTCGACCAGGCCGAAAGCGGCTGCCACCCGGTCCGGCGGCACATTCTCACCGAAATACACGATGTCGGGTTTGAGCATTCCGCCGCACGCCAGGCAATCGACCATCCGGAATCGGTCGGTATCGGTCACCACGGCATCGGCGTCGGGTGCCACTTCGATACCGGTGGCGCCCGCCGAAACATTGTCCGCGAAACCGGGATTGGCCGCTTCGAGGTGTTGCGCGAGGGTCATTCGGGATATCAGATTCTCGCACCGCAGACAACGCACTCGCGCATACGTTCCGTGCAGATCGATCACCTGACGCGCACCCGCCTTCATATGCAGCAGGTCCACGTTCTGGGTGATCACTCCCGACACCGCACCCGCCCGCTCCAGCTGGGCGACAGCGCGATGACCGGGGTTGGGCCGGGCGGCGTCCATCCGCCGCCAGCCGATGTGGTTACGCGCCCAATACCGCTGCCGGAACACCGGGTCACCGACGAACTGCTGATAGGTCATCGGCGTGCGCGGCGGCGAGCCGGGACCGCGGTAATCGGGAATCCCGCTGTCGGTGCTCAGCCCCGCGCCGGAGATCACCACGGTGCGGCGCCCGCGCAGCAGCTCGGCCGCGCGCGCCACCGCGTCGGTGGTGTCGTGGTCCACCATGGGTTCCACTCTACGAGCGGGGCGGCGGCGCGTCGTGCGCGGGACGAACACGCCGGGGCCGAGTTGCGTGTGGTGGCCGCGCGGCGACATGATGTTTCCTCCGCCCGGCATCGACCGCTGCAGAGGAAAACCTATGTCCGACACCGATGAGCACGGCCGCACCGCGCTCAATGCCGCGGTCGACGGGACCATCGTCGCCGTCCGCCGGATGTTCTATGTCCTGGGCGACGAGATCGACCGCACCGAGGGCCCGATCGAATTCACCTTCCACAACGGTTCGACCCTGCTCTTCGACGCCGGCGTCGACGGTGCGGAACTGCGCATCGGCGGCGCACCGTGGCGCGACCCGTTCGAGCCGCTGGTCGACCCGGTGAACATCGAATACGTCGCCAACTCCGGCAAGTACACCGCCTTCGACGTCACCGACGAGTCACCCTACGACGAGCTCGCGGGCCGCCGCGTCGACGCGGTCTCGGTCGTACCACTGGCCGACGGCCGCCCCCGCGCGGCGACCCTCTACCTGGGCACCGGCATGGTGAAGGCCGAGTCGATCGCCGACGAACTCATCGTGACCCTGATCTCCGCGTAGCTCACGACGCGGCTGCCAGCCATCTGCCGACCAGCTCGGTGACAATGGCCCCACCCTGGTCACTGAGGTGGATGTGGTCCACCAAGAGTTCGAGATGATGACTGTGGGCGACTTCGTCCCACGTTCGGCCGAGTAGGTAGTGTTTCGCCGCGGCGCGGAAGGCGAGCGAAAAGCCGAAATCGAATGTCGTTGTAGCACTGGCAGATCGGCGTAAGCGGTCCGCGAACTGCTCGTTGACGGGAAGATAGCCGATACCGGCCGTGGTCGCGACGTTCTCGATCGCGGCATTGAAGTCGGCGAGACGGTGATTGATCGGGGCATCGAGATCCTCCCCCAGGGGCGGCAACGAGAGCAGTGCGATCCGCGCGGACGTCCGGGATCCGATGCGACCCACAAGTGCGCCGAGATCGGCGCGATACCGATCGACAGACACGTCGGCGCGCACGTCGTTGGTGCCCACCAGCAGAACGACGGCGTCCGGACGGCAGCGCACCACATCGGTGTCGACCCGGCCGAGTAGATCGGCGGCGGTATTGCCGTTCACCCCGGCGTTGACGAACGTGTAGCCGGCGAATTCGGGCCGATCGCGCAGCGCGCCAACCCAATTCGCGCCGAGCGTGCCCTGGGTCATGCTCGCTCCCGCCGCGACCACCACGGGCCCGGAGCCGGACGGCCTTCCCCCATCACAGGCCAGGGACGGCGAGTTCTCTGCCGACCGAAGAAAGGTGAGGTAGACAACGGCGCCGACCGCACCCAGCACGCCGATCAAGACCATGACCGCGGCAACGGCGATCGGCTTCTTCGGAATCTTTCGCGACACGATCGCGTACCTCCAGGTCGAACAGGGTTAGTGATTACTAACCACAGTGTGGGCTAGTATTCACTAACTGTCCAGTGCCGGAAGGATCACGGGTGAGCACACGGGATCGGATCCTCGACGCCGCGGCCGAGATTCTGCGGACGCGCGGTGTCGCGCAGGCGACCACCAAGGAGATCGCGCACGCGAGCGGCGTCTCGGAACCCACGCTGTACAAGTACTTCGGGGACAAAGAGCGCCTGCTATTGGCCGTCCTCCAGGAACGAGTGCCCGGGCCGTCACGCGTGACCATCGCCGCAGGCGCGGGAACGGTCGAAGGCAATCTCACCGAACTCGCCGCCGCGACGCTCACGTTCTACCAGCGATCCATTCCGATGCTGGGCGCACTGTTGGCCGACCCGCAGCGCATGGCAGCGCATCGCGACGCGATGAGCCGCCATGGTGCGGGGCCCGATCGGGCGGTCGAGTCGATCGCCGGATATCTGCGGGCCGAACAGGAACTGGGCCGGATCGCCGCGACGGCCGATCCCCACACCGCTGCGGCACTGTTGAACGGCGCCTGCTTCCACGAGGCGTTCTTGCGCTACTACGCCACCGGCCCCGATGCCGAGCCCGCACCACGTCCGTATGCCGAGGCGCTTGTCCGGTCGGTGTCCATGTCACTGCGGTGACACCCGCCCTCCGCCCACGTTCGCGGCACCGACAGCGTGAGGCTCGGCTCAGCGGGGCATTGACGGTTGGCCGCGGCGCTGTCGCCGGTTCCCGTCGCCCGGTCGATCACGCAGGGCTACCTGCTCGCCACCACGACGACCGGCACGATCCTGTGCGCGGCGGCGTTCACCGGACTTGCGGCTGCCCGAGCGCGTCCGCCGCGAACGACTCCGACAGCTCGTCGATGACATCGCCGCGGATCTGCCTGCGTTCGTTGGCCAGCGCGGTCGTCGTGCAGATGCCGAACGCGCCGCGCTCGTCGTAGAGCACCGCCGCGCCCGCCGCGATCCCGTCGTCGCTGAGGTGGCTCTCCGCCTCGAGGCCCATTTCGTCACCGACGGGCATGCGCGAGAACGTGATCGACACATCGGTGTTGATGAAACCGATGCCCTCGGTGCCCCAGTTGGTGACCAGGCTGGTCTGCTCGCCGGTCATCGCCGCGTAGCAGAACGGCGACGACGGCTCCCCCGCGACGACCGGAATATTGCGCACCCACTTGCGTTTGCGGGCGTCGTTCTGATGTTCGGTCATATTCATCGACCACCCCTGCCCGTCACTGCCGAACAGGTGCATCGTCTGGTCGATGGTGGCCAGCGCACTCGGGGGCGGCAGCGGCCGATCCCGGTCCGGGCGCCACACCTCGCCCGGCGGCTGGGTCGAACGCTTCAGCAGGAGCGCGCTGCCACGGGCGACGATCTCGCCGTCGGCACGCACGACGATGCTCACCGAGCGGACCCGGTTGCCGTCGCGGACCAGTTCGCTGGCGATGGTCAGCGGCACGGCGGGCACCGGACGGTGCAGGTCGACGGTCAGTCGCGCCGGGGCGAACCCGCCGGTGCAGTACCCCGCCTCCACCTCGCGCGCCATCAACCCGCACACCGGCGGCCCGGACAGCGTGCTGGGCGCCCACAGGCTCAGCGAGTACCGCATCGGCGTGTAGACGCCGTCCGCGTGCGTGAAATAGCCAGGGGAGCTACTCATCGTGCCCCTTTCCCTCGCGGGCGCCGGGCGGGATCGCCACGGCGCACCATGCCTCACACTAGAACGTGTTGCAGTTTTGCGGCAAGTGCGGTCACTCCAGCTCACCCTCGGTTTCCAGGTAGACCTGCCGCAGTTTGTCCAGGGTCTCCTGCTCGGGGTGCTCCCACAGCTTGCGCTCGGCGGCCTCCAGGAGCCGTTCGGCGATGCCGTGCAGGGCCCACGGGTTGGACTGCTCCATGAACTTGCGGTTCACGTCGTCGAACACATAACTCTCGGAGAGCTTCTCGTACATCCAGTCGGCGACGACGTTGGTGGTGGCGTCGTAGCCGAACAGGTAGTCGACGGTGGCCGCCATTTCGAAGGCGCCCTTGTACCCGTGCCTGCGCATCGCCTCGAGCCAGCGCGGGTTCACCACGCGGGCACGGAACACGCGAGCGGTCTCCTCCGAGAGCGTGCGGGTGCGCACGGCATCGGGACGGGTCGAGTCGCCGATGTAGGCCTCGGGATTCTTGCCGGTCAGCGCGCGCACGGTCGCGACCATGCCGCCGTGGTACTGGAAGTAGTCGTCGGAGTCGGCGATGTCGTGTTCGCGGGTGTCGGTGTTCTTGGCGGCGACCGCGATGCGCTTGTAGGCGGTGCGCATGTCGTCGGCGGCAGGGGCGCCGTCGAGGTCGCGGCCGTAGGCGTAACCACCCCAGGTGGTGTAGACCTGCGCGAGGTCGTCGTCGGTGCGCCAGCTCTTGGAATCGATGAGCTGGAGCAGGCCCGCGCCGTAGGTGCCGGGCTTGGACCCGAAGATGCGCGTGGTGGCGCGCCGGGTGTCACCGTGCTCGGCGAGGTCCGATTGCGCGTGTGCGCGAACGTAATTCGACTCGGCGGGCTCGTCGAGATCGGCGACGAGGCGGACCGCGTCGTCGAGCAGTGCCAGCACGTGCGGGAAGGCGTCGCGGAAGAACCCGGAGATGCGAACCGTGATGTCGATGCGCGGGCGCCCGAGTTCTTCGAGTTCGATCACCGCGAGCGAGGTGACGCGGCGGCTCGCCTCGTCCCACACCGGCCGGACACCGAGCAGCGCGAACACTTCGGCGATGTCGTCGCCGGAGGTGCGCATGGCCGAGGTGCCCCACACCGACAAGCCGACCGACTTCGGGTACTCGCCGTGGTCGGCAAGGTAGCGGGCCAGCAGCGATTCCGCCATCGCCTGACCGGTTTCCCAGGCCAACCGCGACGGGACAGCCTTGGGGTCGACCGAGTAGAAGTTGCGACCGGTCGGCAGCACGTTGATCAGACCACGCAGCGGGGAACCGCTGGGGCCCGCCGGAACGAACCCGCCGTTGAGCGCATGCAGCACACGCGGGATCTCGATGCTGGTCTCACGCAGGCGCGGCACGACCTCGGTGGCGGCGAACCGCAAGATGGTGGCGACCTGGTCCAGCCGCTCGGCGTCGGCGACCACCACGGCGAGGTTCGTGCTCGACGCTGCGGCGCGGTGCCCGTCCAGGATCGCGGTCTCGAAGTCCGCGACCAGCTGCTCGACCGCGTCGACCGACCAGTCCGTCGCCTGCAACGCACCGAGCAGTTCGCGAGCACGGGCCTCGACCACATCCACGCGAACACGGGCCTCGTCGCCGGATTCACTGAGCCCCAGCGCCTCTCGCAGGCCCGGCACATTCTGCTCGCCGCCCCACAGCTGACGGGCGCGCAGCATGGCCAGCACCAGGTCGAGTTCCATCTCCCCCTCGGGAGCCTGGCTCAGGATGTGCAGGCCGTCGCGGATCTGGACGTCCTTGATCTCGCACAGCCAGCCGTCGACGTGCAGCAGCATGTCGTCGAAGACGTCCTCTTCGGGGCGTTCGGCGAGGCCGAGGTCGTGGTCCATCTTCGCCGCGCGCATCAGCGTCCAGATCTGCTGACGGATGGCGGGCAGTTTGGCCGGATCCAGGGCGGAGATGTTGGCGTGCTCGTCGAGCAGCTGCTCCAGACGGGAGATGTCGCCATAGGTTTCGGCGCGCGCCATCGGCGGGATCAGATGGTCGACGAGGGTGGCGTGCGCACGACGCTTGGCCTGGGTGCCCTCGCCGGGGTCGTTGACCAGGAACGGGTAGATCAGCGGCAGATCACCCAGCGCCGCGTCGGTACCGCAGGAGGCGGACATGCCGAGGGTCTTGCCGGGCAGCCACTCCAGGTTGCCGTGCTTGCCCAGGTGCACCATCGCGTCGGCGCCGAAACCGTCGGGCGCGGACAGCCAGCGGTAGGCGGCGAGATAGTGGTGACTCGGCGCCAGATCGGGATCGTGGTAGATCGCGACGGGGTTCTCCCCGAACCCGCGAGGCGGCTGCACCATCAGCACCACATTGCCGAAACGCAGTGCGGCGATGACGATCTCGCCCTGGGGATCGGCCGACCGGTCGACGTAGAGTTCGCCGGGCGGCGGCCCCCACGCCTCGACGACGGCCTCGCGCAGGTCCTCGGGCAGCGACTCGAACCAGCGGGTGTAGGTGGCGGCGCCGATGCGAATCGGGTTGCCCTCCAGTTGTTCCGCGCTCAACCACTCCGGGTCCTGACCACCCGCGGCGATCAGGGCGTGGATCAGCGCGTCGCCGTCCCGTTCCACCAGGCCGGGGATCTCGTCGATATCGCCGAGATCATAACCGGCGGAACGCAGTTCGGTGAGCAGGCGGATCGCGCTGGCCGGGGTGTCGAGACCGACGGCATTGCCGATGCGGGCGTGCTTGGTCGGATACGCCGAGAGCATGATCGCGATCCGCTTGTCCGCGGCCGGGATGTGACGCAGGCGGGCGTGCCGTACGGCGATCCCCGCCACGCGGGCACACCGTTCGGCGTCGGGAACATAGGCGGACAGACCGTCGGCGTCGAACTCCTTGAAGGAGAACGGCACCGTGATGATGCGGCCGTCGAATTCGGGCACCGCGACCTGGGTCGCGACATCGAGCGGCGACAGGCCGTCGTCGTTGGCTTCCCATTGCGCGCGCCCGCTGGTCAGGCACAGGCCCTGCAGGATCGGCACGTCCAGCGCGGCGAGCGCGGCCACATCCCAGGCTTCGTCGTCACCGCCGGCCGAGGCGGTCGCGGGCTTGCTGCCACCCGCCGCGAGGACGGTCACCACGAGGGCGTCGGCGCGACCGAGCAGAGTGAGGAGTTCGGATTCGGCGGTGCGCAGCGAGGCCGCGTAGACCGGGAGCGGGCGAGCGCCTTTGGCCTCGATCGCCTTGCACAGCGCCTCGATGTAGGCGGTGTTGCCCGCGAGATGCTGGGCGCGGTAGTAGACCACAGCGACCGTCGGGGCGTGCGGTTCGAGGATCCGCGAGGACCGGTCGAGCTCGCCCCAGGTGGGCAGCTGCGCGGGCGGTTCGAAACCGTGCCCGGTCAGCAACACCGTGTCGGACAGGAAGTTGTGCAGCTGCAGCAGGTTCTCGGCGCCGCCCGCGGCGAGGTAGTTGTGCGCGTCGGCCGCGACACCGACCGGCACCGTCGAGCATTCCATCAGCTCGGCGTCGGGTGCGATCTCGCCACCCAGCGCCACCATCGGCACGCCACTCGCCCGGATCGCGTCGAGGCCCTCTTCCCAGGCGCGCTTGCCACCGAGGATTCGCACGATCACCAGATCAGCGCCGTCGAGCAGTTCCGGCAGATCCTCCACGAGCAGCCGCGCGGGATTGCCCCAGCGGTACTCGGCGCCGCTCGCGCGGGCGCTCAGCAGGTCGGTGTCGGAGGTGGACAGCAGCAGGATCACAGGGTGAGACCTTCCTCGGGTTACG
Source organism: Nocardia sp. NPDC055050 (assembly GCF_053608345.1). Classification (NCBI taxonomy): domain Bacteria; kingdom Bacillati; phylum Actinomycetota; class Actinomycetes; order Mycobacteriales; family Nocardiaceae; genus Nocardia; species Nocardia sp. NPDC055050. The sequence goes on along the minus strand of NZ_JBSGVG010000006.1, from coordinate 203,793 downwards.
CGCCCATCGGGGTATGCGGTGCTCGCCGGGGAGGGTCTGGCTGTTCACAGTGGCGCGACCGCACCGGATTTCCACCGGTTTCCTCGACGCCCGCCGAGCAAGACGATGCTACTGGGCCAGTCCCGCCCGCAACTTTCCAGCCCGCTCCCCGCCGCTGGACAATCGATCAGCAGGCGATGGCGCGAGGACTCCGCGCCACTGCCTGATGATCTCGATCCGCGAGGCGGTGCTCAGCCGGTCGCTGTCGTCAATGGGTGGGCCGCCGGGTGGTGTCTTCGGCCGCGATGGACACGGCGAGCTCGGCGACGACATTGCGGATCAATGCGCCGTAGTCGTCGTCCGGGAGGATGCCGAGTCGTTCGCGGGCGGCGTCGAGGTGGCGGGTGGCGGCGGGGAACGCGCCGAGGCGGCGGAAGTTGTCGGCGAGATTGAGGTGCAGCGAGGGGTAGAAGCCGGCGACCCGCAGGCCCGCGTGGTGGTCGTTCAGGCGGGTGTCGGTGAGGGCGTCGGCGGCGTCGAGGGCGCGAACGTCCCAGACCAGGGCTTCGGCCGGGTCGTCGTAGACGTCGGCCAGGTAGTGAGCGAGGGTGCAGCGGTGCAGCGGGTCACCGGCGGGGCCTACCTCGGCCCAGACCTCGAGCAGCGTCGTGCGGGCACGTTCGGCGTCGCCGGTGCGGAAGTCGGTGACTCCCTGGGTGATTCGGTTCATGATCGGGTCAGCGGTGGTCATCGGGAGGTCTCCTCGGTGGGTTCGGGTCTGCACGGCATGGCCAGGGTCGACAAGTCGCCGTCGTCGGCGGAGCGGATCAGAACAGGCTGGTCGGGGGCGATGAGGTCGAGCATCACGTCGGGTCCGACAGCGGTGGCGACGGCCGGGTAGAGGGTGGTGACGGCGAAATGGATCGTCATGGCAGGGCCGGTGACTGTCGCCTGTGGGATGTGCCGCGCCGCACCCGGTTCCGCGCACGCGGCGGCCGCGGCGCTCGAACTCTCCTGCTCGACCGGACCGCCCGTCGAGGCGGAGCGTGTCGGTGAGGCGTGCGCCGTCCACGGACCGGCGGCCGTCACGGATACGGAACCGGAGTCGGTCGTGTGCAGGACCACCGTGGGCGAGTCGGCGTGTTCCATGGCGTCGAGCAGCGCCGCACGAGTGAGCACGACGCGGGTCCGAACGGGGGCGAGCGCGGCCAGCATCGCTCGGTAGTCGGGGAAGTCGTGCGTCGATCGGCGGCAGCGGCAGCGGGTGCCATCGGGCTGGGCGGCGTGGCGCGTCGTCGGCTCACCGCCTCCGCCCGTGCGGTCTCGGTCGACTGAATCCGTGGTGGCCATGCGAAATTCGATGCTGTCGCGATGGGGTCGGATCGCGACCACGTGCCGGCGACGCAACCAGGACGCGGCCGCACGGAGGTCGTCGGCGTCCACCGTCGCGTTCCAGACCGCGGCACCGGCGCGGGTGGGGCGGACGGTGCGGGTCGCCAGGCGGTAGCGATCCGTCGCGGTGAGGATCAGCTGGTGCCCGTCGGTCTCGAACAGCATCGTGTCGAGTACCGCCAGATCCGGATCGGCGACCGTGGCCGTCGCGACCTGGTCGATCGCCGCCGCCAGCACCGGTCCGCGCACCCACACGTCGTCGCGCGTTCCCGGCAGACCTCGCTCCGACTCCGGGTTTCGCACGAGCGGCGATCGAGCACTGCCTCGATCACCGGTCGGCACCGAGACTTGGTCGCGATGCCCGCTCCCACCGACTCCGGACGCCGATCCGTGGGTGGCCAGGAGGGCGCCGAGGGCGGCCGCGGCAGCGGCGCGGACCTCGCCCTGGTGCCGGTCCAGGTCGGCGAGGTGCGCGTCGAGGAGGACGAGCGCACGGGCGGGATCGGGTTCGGCGAGCAGGGCGGTCACCGCGGGCAGTGGCATGTCCATCGCGCGCAGGTGACGCAGCAGGCGGGCGGGAGCGGACTGTTCCGGGGCGTAGTAGCGGTAGCCGGTAACCCCGTCGACGACGGCGGGGGCGAGGATGCCGGCGTCCGCGTAGAAGCGCAGGGCACTGGCGCTCAGGCCGCAGGCGCGGGCGAAGGCTCCGATGGTGATCAGCTCGGTGTCGGGCACCGGTTCATGATCGGGGTTCGAGTGAGTCGAAGGTCAAGTCGTCGGTCGGCCGGTGCCCGCGGCGACCATCTCCGGGGAACCCGTGCCGAGATTGCGGTACACGTTCGCGACCACCAGCTGACCGAGAGCGTTGTTGCCCACGCCACCGATCACCGCACCGATTCCCGCCGGAATCAGGGTGCCGAACAGCAGCAGTGTGCGTTTGACCAGGTAGTTGACGATGAACCGTTTGGCCGGGGAATCGGGCATGCTCGCCAGACCGGGGATGTGGTCGGTGACGACCGAGAGCCACTGGCCCGTCTTGTGGCCCGCGGTCTCGTCGAGCACCTTGGTGCCCGCGTCGCCGAGCACGACCTTCGACACCAGGTGCGCTTGCCGCGAGTCGTCGGGTTCGAGGCCGTACGCCGCGGCGGCGCCGACGGACAGCACCGACGACGCCTCGAGGAACACGAGGGTGTCCACTCCGGTCGCGGCCAGACCCAGCACCGTGCCCACCCCGGGCACCGCGGCGGTGAGCCCCACTGTGACGCCGCTGGCGGTGACGACCACCAGGTACTGGCGCGAGAGCCGCTGCACGATCTCCACCGGCGCGTCCTGCGGGTGCCTGCGGCCCAGCCAGTCGACGTAGCGGTGCACCACCGGCGCCTGGGCCTGCGCGACCCTGTCGAGCGCGGGAACGACACGCTTGTCCACGAATTCACGCAGCATGCGGCGACTCTCCTGTCAGTACTCGGCCGGCGAAGGATCCGCCACTCACCCTAGCGACTACCCGCGAATCGCCCCGTCACGCGAGAGGGCCCCGTCACATCCGCCGGACCGCGCGGGCGGGCGACCTCGCCGCTGGGCGGAGCGGGCGGCGGCCCCGCACGGTGCGGTACGGGCCGTAGCGGGTGCGTCGTAGGCTTGAGCATCATGACCAGGAGCGCGCCCGATTCTTGCCCAGGGGTTCTGCGGTTGCATCACGCTGCCGACGGGCCGTTGGCGCGGATCCGCGTGCCGGGTGGGCGGTTGACATCGGCGCAGCTGCAGGCATTGGCCGACGCTGCGCGTGACCTGGGCAACGGGAACCTCGAGCTGACGTCGCGGGGAAATATTCAGCTGCGGCAGGTCCGGGACGCCTCCGAACTCGCGCAACGGCTGGGTGCGGCGGGTCTGCTGCCCAGCGAGACCCACGAGCGGGTGCGCAATATCGTGGCTTCACCGCTGTCCGGGCGAGTCGGCGGGTTCGCGGACGTGCACGGGCTAGCGGTCGACCTCGACGCCGGATTGCGCGGCGATCCGCAGCTGGCGCAGCTGCCGGGACGCGTGCTGTTCACCCTCGACGACGGACGCGGTGATGTGAGCACGCTGCGCGGTGACATCGGCGTTCAGGCGGTGGGCGCCGACGAGTTCGCGCTGCTGCTGGCGGGCTCCGACACCGGGCTTCGGGTCACCGCGGGCGACGCGGTCGACGTGATGCTCGACGCGGCGCGCGGCTTTCTCGATCTGCGGGGGACCAGCGAGTCGGGGCAGTGGCGGTTGCACGAGATTGCGGGCGGGGTCGAATCGGTGGTCGAGACGCTCGACCGCTCGCCCGTCGGCGAACCGCTCGAACTCGGTGCGACACACGCTGTTCCGATCGGCTGGCTCGATCAGGAGGACGGCCTCGTCACGCTCGGCGCCGGGGTGCCGCTCGGCACGTTGTCGGCCAGGACGACCGAATTCCTCGCCGCTGTCGAACGCCCCGTCTTCGTCACCCCCTGGCGCAGCCTGGTGATCACCGACCTCGACGAGGGACCCGCTGAAACCGTGGTGCGGGTACTGGCGCCGATGGGCCTGATCTTCGATGCGAATTCGCCGTGGTTGCAGGTCAGCGCGTGTGCCGGACGCCCCGGCTGCGCGAAATCGCGCACCGATGTTCGCGCCGACCTGGCCGCCGCCGTCGAATCCGACCGTGTCCTGCCCGAAGCGGCCGGACTCGACGAGCCGACCGAGCACACCGCCACCTCAACCGATCCCGAGAACGGAACCGCGACTGCGGCTTTAGAGCAGCGCAGGCCCACGATGGAACTCGTCGCGGCCGAATCCGTCACCGTCGCGGGCCGCCAGCACTGGTCGGGGTGCGATCGGCGCTGCGGTCGCCCACGCGGTCCCGTGACCGATGTCGTCGCCACCGATCACGGCTATCGCGTCGACACCGACGACGCGACCACCACGCCCTGACCTCACGGCGGCCGAGCGAAACTCGATCGACGGTCGCGGGATCGTTTCGTACCCTTGCCTTCTCACTACGAGGGGGTTCCCATGTCCACACTGCGGGTGACAGCCGAGCGGCTCGTCGTCGTACCACATCCGAATGCCGATCGGCTCGAACTGGCCCAGGTAGGGCTGTACCGGGCCGTGGTCGCCAAGGGTCAGTTCACGACGGGTGATCACGCGATCTACATTCCGGAACAGTCGGTGCTGCCCGGCGAGCTGATCGCCGAGCTGGGCCTGACCGGGAAACTCGCGGGCTCGCTGCGTAATCGGGTGAAGGCGGTGCGGCTGCGCGGCGAGGTGTCGCAGGGCATCGTGTGCACCCCGGCCGCGCTGGACGGAGTGGATCTCGCGGCGGCCGCGCTCGCGCGGACCGACTTCGCAGAGTCGCTCGGGATCGTGAAATGGGTTCCGCCGGTACCGGTCTCGATGTCAGGCCAGGTCGAGCCGGCGCCGGATCTGCTGCGGTGGGTCGACGTCGAGAACATCAAGCGGTTTCCCGGCATCTTCGCGCCGGGGGAACCGGTGGTGGCGACCGAGAAGATCCACGGCACCGCCTGCCTGCTCACCCATGTGCGTGACGGTGACCGAATTCTGGTGTCGTCCAAGGGGGTCGGTAGCCGGTCGCTGTCGCTGACCGAGGCCGACGGCAACCTGTACTGGCGCGCGATCCGCGCCCACGGGCTCGACGAGACCGCTCGCAAACTCGCCGCCGCGCTCGACGCCGACCGCATCGGCCTGTTCGGCGAGGTGTACGGCGCGGGCGTGCAGGACCTGCACTACGGCGCGTCCGCCGCGCACGACGAGTCGCTCGGCTTCGGACTGTTCGACATCGCGGTGGACACCGGCACGGCACCGGTCCGCTGGCTCGACCATCACGAGATCAGCGCCCTGCTCGACGATCTCGGCCTCACCGTCTCGCGCGTGCCGGTCCTCTACGAGGGCGCCTACGACGCGGAGTTGCTCATGGAGCTGGCCGAGGGCACCGAAACCGTCAGCGGCGCGGGAACCAACATCCGCGAGGGCTTGGTGGTGCGACCTGCCACCGAACGCCAGTCCCCGATTCTCGGTGGCCGGGCGATCGGCAAGATCGTCTCCGCCGCGTACGTGCTGCGCGATGGCGGTACCGAGTACGAGTGAACCACCGCGCTACGCGTGCACTGCCCGTCTCCGATCCGATGTCGCATCGATCACGGGAAAGTGCACGCGTAGCACGGCATTCAGCAGATCCAGGTCGCTACACGGGACGCGCTGAGCGCATTGTCTCCGAGACCACCGCCGCGGCGAGGGTGCCCATCACGCCGAGCACCAACCACACCCCGCCGATGTGCGGCGCCGCCCCACCGAGCGCGAGCGCGACCACCAGGCACGGCACCGGCCACCGCAGCAACCACCGTGCCCCGGCGCTGCGCACCCCACCGAGGCCACACACCAGGAAGAAGGCGGCGGCACCACCACCGAGCACCCAGCCGAGCCCGGCGGGCAGATGACCCGACGGGTGCGCCGCGACCAGACCCAACCCCGCGGCGACGGTCGCGATCGCACCACTGATCGCGCAGTGAACCGCCATCACCCGCTGATAGGGCATACCGACAGCGCCCGGCGACTGCCCCATCAGGCGCGGCACGAACCCGTAGCGCAAGGTCAGCGCCCACATCGCGATCAGGCACAGGAACGATCCCGCCCCGATGACGCACACCGCGACGGTCCACTCCTCCGCCGACACCGCCGCGATCACCGAGATCACCCCTTCACCCAGCACGATGATCAGATACTGGCCGAGCCGTTCCCCCAGGTGCGGCGCATCGGCGTGCAGCGCTTGCAGTTTCGGTGGCGTGATCTCGCGCGAGCGTCGACCCGGCCCGCCGCGTGGCGGCCCACCGCCACCGCGGCGCAACCGGGCCCGCACCCGCCGTTCGGCATCGACCATCAGCCGTTCCGAGTCGATGGCGAACATGATCCACAGGTCGATCGCGAGCCCCACCGCCCACAGCACGAACTTCCACGGTGCGGGCACCCACAGCGACACCAGCCAGGGCACGGTGCCCGCACCGATCTGCGCGATCGGCCAGTCCACCACGATCTGGCCACGCTGCCACGCCGACGACGACGCCACCCGCACCAGCACATAGATCGCGGCGAAGACGTTCATGTGCTCGTCGGGGGCACCGTCGACCGCGGCCATCATCACGCACAGACCGAACATGCACCCGAACACCATCGTGGTGCGCGCCTGCTCGCCCGCGACGTTGCTGTACACGGTGACACAGGCCCACACCACCCAGAAGGCCAGATACAGCACCACATACAGCCCGAATTCACCCAGCGAGGGGCCGCGGTGCAACAGGTGGGTGAGCTGGCCGATACCCGCCACGGCGACCAGGTCGAAGAACAGCTCGGTCCAGCTCGCGCGCCGTTCCTCGGTGCTGTGCTCGGGGTGTGCCATCGGCCCAGTATGTGGGCGGTGGCGGTGGGGTCCGGCTAGCCCACGGCCGTGTCGCGGCGGGTGTGCAGCTCGAGCACGCAGCACTTCACGCCGCCGCCGCCCTTACGCAGTTCGGACAGATCCAGCGCAACGGGGACGAATCCCCGCGCCCGCAGCTGCGCGATGAGACCGGTGGCGCCGGGGTCGAGGAAGACGTGTTCGCCGTCGCTGAGCCCGTTCAAGCCGAAGCAGAGCGCGTCGTTGGCGTCGGCGAGGATCGCGTCGGGGTACAGGGCGGTCAGCACCTCGCGAGCGGCCGGGCTGAACGCGGCCGGGTAGTAGGCCACGGTGGTGTCGTCGAGGACCATCAGCGCGGTGTCGAGGTGATAAAAGCGCGGGTCGACCAGCTCGAGCGACACCACCGGCACGTCGAAGTACCGTTCCACCTCCGCGTGCGCCGACAGCGAACAGCGGAACCCGACACCGGCCAGAATCCGCCGCCCGGCGAACGCGAAATCGCCCTCCCCCTCGTTGGTTTCGGCCGCGGCGGCCAGCTCACGCAGTTCCCGGGCCGCGAACCACCGATGGAAGGCGGGTCCCTCGGCGGCGCGTTCGGGGTGGGCGAACCGGGCCGAGAGCGCGTGTCCACCGATCACGATGCCGCTGTTCGCGGCGAAGACCATATCCGGCAGACCGGGTTCGCCGGGCACCGTTTCCACGGTGTGCCCGTGTGCTTCCAGGGTCGCGCGCAGGATCTCCCACTGGGCGAGCGCGCGCGCCCGGTCGACCGGAGCGGCCGGATCCATCCACGGATTGATCGCGTAGGTGACCTCGAAATGGTCGGGGCGGCACAGCACATAACGGCGCGGGGAGGCGGTCCGCGCGGGTGCTGAGACACGAAGGGGGCTGGCGGCGGTCATCAGGACTCCTGGTGGCAGCGCGGACGGTTTCACCGACCGTAATCGCCGTCTCATTGCGCCCGGAACACCGATTCGTTGTGCATTTCGATGTAAGAATGGGGAATCATTGCGTGCCGACGAAGGAGCGACGTGGACGATATCGATCGGCGCATTCTCGCGGAGCTGCTCGTCCACGCCCGCGCCTCGTTCCAGGAGATCGGTTCGGTGGTCGGGTTGTCCGCGCCCGCGGTGAAGCGGCGGGTGGACAAGATGGTCGCGAGCGGACAGATCACCAGGTTCACCGCGCAGGTCAACCCGGCCGCGCTGGGCTGGAAAACCGAGGCCTACGTCGAGGTCTACTACCGCGACAACATCTCCCCGGCCGAGCTGCGCCGCACCCTCGAACCGATTCCACAGGTCGTCGGAGTGTGGACGATCGCGGGTGAGGCCGACGCGCTCGTGCACGTGATGGCCACCGACATGGCCGAGATCGAGGTGACGGTCGAGCGGATCAGGGAGAACGCGCGCGTCGGGCGCACCCGCAGCTCGCTGGTGATGTCGCGCATTCTCGAACGCCCCCGCACCTGAGCCGCCGGACACCACGTCAGACCCAGGTTCTAGGGTTGTCGCCATGTCCGACGTGCGTGCCAGCTACCTCACCGACGGGGCCGAGATCTATCGGCGCTCGTTCGCGACGATCCGCGCCGAGGCGGATCTCGCCGGTTTTCCCGCCGATGTGGAACGGGTGGCGGTGCGGATGATCCACGGCTGCGGGCAGGTCGACCTGGCCCCCGACATCGCCTTCTCCGCCGGTGTGGTCGCCGCCGCGCGCGCCGCGCTGCACGCAGGAAAGCCGATCATCTGCGATGCCAATATGGTCGCCTCGGGGGTGACCCGCAAGCGACTGCCCGCCGACAACGCGGTGCTGTGCAACCTCACCGACCCGCGCGTGCCCGAACTCGCCGCGCGACTGGGCAATACACGCTCGGTGGCGGCGCTGGAGCTGCTGCGCGACCAGCTCGACGGCGCGGTGGTGGCCATCGGTAACGCACCGACCGCGCTGTTCCACCTGCTCGACATGCTCGACTCCGGTGCGCCGCGACCCGCGGCGATCATCGGCATCCCGGTCGGGTTCATCGGTGCCGCCGAATCCAAGCAGGCGCTGATCGACTTCGGCGGGATCGAGTATCTGACCGTCCGTGGCAGGCGCGGCGGCAGCGCGATCACCGCGTCGGCACTGAATGCGATTGCGAGCGAACAGGAGTGAGTGAGATCAGCACCGGCAAACTGTGGGGCATCGGCCTCGGTCCCGGCGACCCGGAACTGGTGACGGTGAAGGCCGCCCGGCTCATCGCCGAAGCCGATGTGGTCGCCTTTCACAGCGCCAAGCACGGCCGCAGCATCTCCCGCGCCATCGCGGAGCCGTATCTGCGCGCCGGGCAGATCGAGGAGCACCTGGTCTACCCGGTGACCGTGGAGACCACCGACCATCCCGGCGGATACCAGGGCGCGATCGACGAATTCTACGAGCAGGCGGCCGCGCGGCTGGCCACCCATCTGGCCGCGGGGCGCACCGTCGCGTTGCTCGCCGCCGGTGATCCGCTGTTCTACTCCTCCTACATGCACATGCACCGGCGGCTGGCCGATCGATTCGAGGCCGAGATCATCCCCGGCATCACCTCGGTGAGCGCGGCCTCCGCGGCGCTGGGAACTCCACTGGTGGAGGGTGAGCAAGTGCTGACGGTGCTGCCCGGCACCATGCCCGTCGAGGAGCTGACCGAGCGGCTGCGCGAGACCGACGCCGCCGCGATCATGAAGCTGGGTCGCACGTTTCCCGGAGTACGCCAGGCACTCTCGGATTCCGGCCGGTTGGCCGACGCGTACTACGTCGAACGCGCGAGCAGCACTCGTCAGCGAGTGCTCGCCGCGGCCGACGTCGATGAGGCCGACGTGCCGTACTTCTCGATCACCCTGGTCCCGGGTCCGACGCCGACCACCGTGATCCCCGCGCGCGGCGCTTCCGTCCGTCAGCCCACCGCCGCCGACGACCGCACAGGCACCGCGACTGCGGCGCCTGGCCGTCCGGACATCTCGCCGGATGAATCAGCGGAGGCGCCGGGCGAAGTCGTCGTCGTCGGTCTGGGGCCCGGCGACGCGGACTGGACGACGCCGCAGGTCACTGCCGCGTTGGCGGAGGCGACGGACCTCGTCGGGTACACCACCTACATCAATCGCGTCCCCGAGCGGGCGGGTCAGCGACGGCACGCCAGCGACAACAAGGTCGAATCCGAGCGCGCCGCGATGGCACTGGACCTGGCCAAGCGGGGCGCGCGCGTCGCGGTGGTGTCCTCGGGCGATCCCGGCGTTTTCGCGATGGCGGCCGCCGTTCTCGAGGTGTCGGCCGAACCGCAGTTCCAGGATGTCCCGGTGCGGGTGCTGCCCGGCCTGACGGCCGCCAACGCGGTGGCCAGCCGGGTCGGCGCACCGCTCGGGCACGACTACGCGATGATCTCGCTGTCGGATCGGCTCAAGCCGTGGGAGGTCGTCGCACAACGACTTTCGGCGGTCGCGGCGGCCGATATGGCCATCGCGATCTACAACCCGGCCTCGTCGCAGCGCCGCTGGCAGGTCGGCGCCATGCGCGAGGTCCTGCTCGAACACCGCCCGCCGCACACGCCGGTGGTGCTGGGCCGCGATGTCGGCGGGCCCACCGAATCCGTCCGGGTGACCACTCTCGGTGAGCTCGATCCCGACGAGGTCGACATGCGCACCCTGCTGATCATCGGATCCTCGACCACCACCATGTTCGACACGCCGGAAGGCACCCGCGTTTTTACTTCGCGTAGGTACGGGTCGGTACCGAGCCGGTAGTCCGCGCCGGACAGTCCACGAACCGCACGGTCGCTACCCCGCGTCACCCGGGCCGAACGGCCGCCGAATCAGCACCGCGGACCACTCCGGCGACCCCGCGACCGACCGAGACTTCCGCGATCCTCGGCAACCCCCGTGGCCCGCGAGGCCCGGCGACACGCCCGTGCGATGGCACACTTGTTCCGCGGGCATGCCCGCATGCACACCAGTCTGACAGCTCGTTTCCTGGTTCGATTCCCCAACGCGTCCCACGAGGACGATGAAAGGATTCACCACGATGAGAGTTCAGCACCACGCACAGAACACGCTCGGTACCCGATTACGGCGCGGTGTGACGGTCGGCCTGATAGCCGCCGCCATGGCGGTTCCGGTCACCGCGGCCGCCCAGGCGCCCGCTCCCCCGGCCCCGCCTGCGCCCTCAGCGCCGGCTCCCGAAGCGCAGACGCAAGCGGACCCCGTCGCACCCGCGGCTCCCGCGGCACCCGCAGCGCCCGGGCTGCCTGCATTGCCCGGCTTGCCCGGAGCGCCTCTCGCCGAGGGTGCCTCCAGCATCACCTTGACGGTCAACGGCTTGGACGGCGAGCCCATCGCGGTCGATATCGACACCACGGCGACCGTCAAGGACCTCAAGGCCCTCATCCAGGAGCAGACCGGCGTTCCGGCGGCCGATCAGCAGCTCATCACCGAGAGCGAGGTCAAGCTCGAGGACGCCAACACTCTGGCGTCCTACGAACTGGCCGACGGTGACATCGTGAACCTCGCGCTGGCCTGAGCCTGACGAGTCGATCACCGCGGCGGTGGTGCTCAGCGCGCGAGCACCACCGCCGCACCCCGGTCCGGCGAACGCGCCGCAACACCGGCACTATTGGTGGACTGCGCACCCAGGCGTAACATTCCACTTAGGAATGTAGTTCGAAGGGAGTTGACCGTTGACCGACACCGCGACTCGACGCCGCCCACTGAACTCCACCGCGGCCTCGCTACTCGGGTTCCTGCACGAGGGCCCGAAGTCGGGCTGGGATCTCGCCACGCAGGCCCAGCAACGCATCGGCGACTTCTGGACCATCACCCAGAGCCAGGTCTATCGCGAACTGTCCACGATGGACGCCGCGGGCCTGGTGACCAAAGGCGAACGCGGCGCCAGAGAGCGCACGCCGTACCGGATCACCGATATCGGGCGCGAGGCCTTCGCCGAGTGGATCGGGCGCGATCCCGGCGCCGAGACCATCCGCGTGCCGCTGCTGCTCACGCTGTCCTTCGGCGAGCACCTGGATCCCGCGCATCGCGATCGGATCATCGCCGCCAACAAGAACATTCATCAAGATCGCCTCGACCGCTACCTCGACGAAGACGAGACCGCCCTGGCTCCCCACCAGCGCGCGACTCTCGAATTCGGCATCGCCTACGAGCGCGCTGTCCTGCACTGGTTCGACCAGCTGCCGACCATCTTCACGCCGCCGAACCCGCGCTGACGGAGTTCGGCCCCGCCGCCCGGTTCAGCGCACCCGGTGCGATGCGGACTCACGCAACCACTCGACCGCGTCGCCGACCTCGGCCACGGTGACGGCGCCCGCGGGCAGCGGTGGCCGGTCGATCATGATCACCGGCAGCCCCGCGGTGCGGGCAGCGAAGATCTTCGCCTCGGTCTGCTCGCCGCCACTGTTCTTCGTGACCAGCACATCGATGCGATGCCGCGACATCAGCACGAGTTCCTCGTCGAACGTGAACGGCCCACGCGCCAGCAACAGTTTGGCGCGCGGCGGCAGCGGGACCTCAGGGGCATCGATGGAGCGGATGACGAAACCGTGGCCCGTGCAGCCGACGAACGCGCCGACGCCCTGGCGGCCGATGGTCAGCAGGACCTGTTCGTCGCGCGCGGTCAGTGCCGCGGCCGCCGCGGCGAGATCGGGCACGCGCGTCCACAGGTCACCGCGCCGCTGCACCCACTCGGGGCGGCGCAGATGCAGCGCCGGGATATCCAGCTCGGCCGCGGCGGTGGCGGCGTGCGCACTCACCTGCGCGGCGAAGGGATGGGTCGCGTCCACGACAGCGTCGATCGCGTTCTCGCGTAGCCAGGTTCGGAGGCCCTCGACACCACCGAACCCACCCACGCGGACCGCACCGACCGGCAGCCGCGGATTGGCGACTCGACCAGCGAGGGAGGACACGATGTCGAGTCCACGCTCACCGGACGCTCTGCGCGCCAACTCCCTGGCTTCGCCGGTGCCACCGAGGATCAAAACTCTCAGGACAGCCCTCCGAAATCATCAGCGCCGGCATCACCATCGAACTTCGAGTACTTCATGTAACTCTCCATCGTGGAAAACGAACCGGGGGGATTACCCGGAACGGCAACGACCCTACCCCCGAGCCGTGGGTTCTACACGTTCGGTCCGAAACTTTTACGGCGCGCGGACCCTGCGGGAACGGATTCACCGTGATCTGCGCGTGATCTGACCGTGATCGGTGCTAAGCGTCCACACTCCGGCGACCAGCGGGTTTTCGGACAATCCACTGAGCGACCGGCAAGTGCGGTCGCCAGGCCGTGAACCCGCCGAGCGGTTCACCCCGATAGATCTGAAATTTGCGCAGGGTTCCGCCGAACCGCGCCGACCAGTCGAGCAGCAGCGCTTCCGATTCCGCGGTGACCGCGTTGGCGACCAGGCGGCCGCCGGGGCGCAGCCGCTGCCAGCACTGCTCGAACATGCCGTCCTGGGTGAGACCACCACCGAGAAATACGGCGTCCGGAGCCGAGATATTTTCCTCGGCTAACCCTGAGCGCACCTCACCGCGGATCGTTATTCCCGGCACCCCGAGGGCGGTGATATTGGTCGCGATTTGTTCCCGGCGAGCAGGCAGCCGCTCGAACGTGACGGCGCGGCACAGCGGATGGGTACGGCACCATTCGATGGCGATACTGCCCGACCCGCCGCCGATATCCCACAGCATTTCCCCCGGTGCGGGGGCGAGAGCGGTGACGGTGAGGGCGCGAACCTCGGCTTTGGTGAGCTGGCCGTCACCGGCGAAGGCAGCGTCGGCCAGACCGGGCAATCGGGTGTCGCGACGCGTATCGGGATCGGCGCGGCAGTCGATGGCGACAATGTTGAGCGGGTCGCCGGGCGGGTGTGACCAGGTAGCCGCGGAGCCGGTGTGGCAGTGTTCGGCGGGGCCGCCGAGTTGCTCGAGAACCGTCAGCGATGAAGCGCTGAATCCCTTGTCGCACAGCATTTCCGCGATTCTGCTCGGCGTCGTTTCGTCTTCGCTGAGGACGAGAATCCGCCGACTATCGGACAATTCGGGCACGACGGTGGGCAATGGCCGGGCAACCACACTCACCACCGGGGTTTCGGCCAGCGGCCACCCGAGCCGCGCGCAGGCCAGCGACGCCGACGAGGGCTGCGGGAACACCCGCAGCGCCGCCGGGCCGAACCGGCGCGCCAGGGTGACACCGATGCCGTAGAACATCGGATCACCGCTGGCCAGCACGCCGATGCGGCGACCGGCATTGCGCCCGAACAACTCCGGCAGGGCGGGCAGCAGCGGCGTCGGCCACGGCACCCGCTCGATATCGCCGGCCGGGAGCAGCGCCAGTTGACGCGAGGAGCCGAACACCACGTCACAGTCCCCGATTTCCCGGCGGACGTTCTCCCCCAGACCCGCCCAACCGTCGGCCCCGATGCCGGCCACCACGATCGGGTGGCCGGTCCAGTCCGCCGCCGCGTCGCCGGACGCGGTCACCGTGGCATCCGACGCCAGACCGATTGCGGGAGCAGGCGCATCACGAAGAAGGCGATGGCAAGGCGGCCGGGCACCGCGACCCGGGTGGCGCCCTTGCCGAGACTGCGGACCACGGCGTCGGCGACCTGGTCGGGAGTGATGGCCAGGGGCGCGGGTGCCATGCCGGTGGTCATGCGCCCGATCACGAAGCCCGAACGCACCAGCAACAGCTGCACGCCCGTGCCGTGCAGGGCGTCGCCGAGGCCGCTGGCGAAGCCGTCCAGGCCCGCTTTGGCCGAACCGTAGACATAGTTCGCCCGCCGCACGCGCACGCCCGCGATCGAGCTGAAGACGACGATCTGGCCCGATCCCTGCGCACGCATCACGGTCGCCAGGGTCGTGAGGACACTGACCTGGGCGACGAAGTCGGTGTGCACGACCGCCACCGCGTGCGCCGGGTCGTGTTCGGCACGATCCTGATCGCCGAGGACGCCGAAGGCGAGCACCGCTGTCGCGATGCCACCGTGCTCGGCGGCCAGTTTGTCCAGCAGGGGCGCGTGGGTGGCGGTCTCGTCGGCGTCGAATTCCACGGTGTGCACAGCGGTCGCGCCCGCCGCGCGCACCTGCTCGACCTCGGCCGCCAACGCGCCGGCACGGCGAGCGGCCAGGATCACCACCCGTCCGGGTGCCAGCCTGCGCGCCACTTCGAGGCCGATCTCACTGCGCCCGCCCAGGACCAGCACCGGCCCATCGTTCTGCTGCATTCCCATAGCGCCAGTCTGTCATCCGGCCCGTCCGGCCGGTGCCGGCCTACCTCTGTTGCGTGCACGGCGCGAACCCGCGCAGCGACGCGCCGGTCGGCCCGGCTACCGTTTCCGGCATGCCGACCGCCACCACACAGCTGTCCCCCGCTGCCCTCGCGTTCGTCACCGAGCGGCATCTGGCCACGCTCACCACGCTGCGCGCCGACGGCACCCCGCACGTGGTCGCCGTGGGCTTCACCTGGGATCCGGAGAGCGGGATCGCTCGCGTGATCACCGACGGCGCGTCGGTGAAGGCACGCAATGCCGGACGAGGCGGCTACGCGGCGGTGAGCCAGGTCGAGGGGCCGCGCTGGCTGACCCTCGAAGGACCGGCGACGGTACTCCACGACAGCGCCGACGTCGCCGAAGCCGTGCGTCGCTACACCGAGCGCTACCGGGTGCCCCGCGAGAACCCGACACGGGTGGTCGTCGCGATCCAGGTGCGCCGGGTGTTGTCGTCGGGCACGTTGAAATAGCCTCCGAAACCCCGCTCAGCGCCGTGCGGGCGCTTGTCGCTACGACTCGGCCGCTTACAGCACCGTCAGGCCGTGCGGCCGATTGTTCATCGACTCCACACCGTCGTCTGTGACGACCACGATGTCCTCGATCCGCGCGCCCCATTCGCCGCGGAAGTAGATTCCCGGCTCGATGCTGAACGCCATGCCCGGCTCGAGCACCAGGTCGTTGCCCGCCACGATGTAGGGCTCCTCGTGCACCGACAGGCCGATGCCGTGGCCCGTGCGGTGGATGAAGGCGTCGCCGAGGCCCGCGTCGGCGAGCACGCTGCGGGCGGCGGCGTCGATGGATTCCGCGCTCACCCCCGGCCGCACCGCCGCGACCGCGGCGGCCTGGGCGGCCTCCAGGACCGCCACCTGTTCGACGATCTCCGGGCGCGGGGTGCCGAGAACATAGGTGCGGGTCGAGTCCGAGTAGTAGCCGGGTTCGACGGGGCCACCGATGTCGATGACCACCACATCGCCCTGCTCGATGACGCGATCGGAGACCTCGTGGTGCGGGTCGGCGCCGTGCGGTCCACTGCCCACGATGACGAACGCCGCCTCGGTATGGCCTTCCTCGACGATCGCGGCGGTGATATCGGCGCTCACTTCGGCCTCGGTGCGACCGGCCCGCAGGAACTCGCCCATCCGCGCGTGCACGCGGTCGATGGCCGCGCCCGCCCGGCGCAGCGCGTCGATCTCGGCCTCGTCCTTGACCATTCGCGACTCGCGCAGCACCGGCGTCGCCGAGGCGGGCAGACCGGTGGTCGATTCGGCGAGCGGGATCAGGTGCAGCGCGGGCATGGCATCGGCGACCGCGATGCGGGAACCGGCGTGCAGAATCGAGCGGACCAGCTGGTACGGATCGACGCCGTCGACCCAGTCGAGCACCTGCAGGCCGAGTTCGCCCGCCGCGGAATCGGCGAGCGAGGCCAGCTCGAGTTTCGGGATGACCACCGAGGGCGTGGATCCGTCGGCCGGGATCACCAGGCAGGTGAGCCGCTCGAAGGATTCCGCGGCCGAACCGATCAGGTACCGCAGGTCGGGGCCCGGAGTGATCAGCAAGGCGTCCAGATGCGCCGCGCGCATCAACTCGACCGCCCGCTCCAGCCGCTGACCGTAGACCTTCGCCGCGAACCTGGCATCCGTGTGCGCGCTCATAGGATCCGACGTTACCCGCCCCGCACCGAGGGCAGCCACCGAAGCCCATCGGCACGGCCACGGCCACGGTGTCGGTGGTTCGGGGCACAATCACCGGGTGACCGCTGACGAGAGCACCCGTGGACCCCTGTTGATCCTCGACGGCGCCAGCCTCTGGTTCCGCGCCTATTACGCCATCCCCGACAAGCTCAGGGGCGCGGACGGCCGCTCGGTGAACGCGCTGCGCGGCTTCACCGACATGGTGGCCTCGCTGGTCACCAAGCATCGCCCGAGCAGGCTCGTGGTCGGGCTCGACCTCGACTGGCGGCCCCCGTTCCGGGTGGCCCTGGTGCCCTCCTACAAGGCGCACCGACTCGACACCAGCACCAGCGCGGCGCCCGGCGCGGAGGAAGTGCCCGACACGCTCACCCCGCAGGTCGAGATGATCCTCGAAGTACTCGAGGCGGCGGGCATCGCCACCGGCGGCGCGGAAGGCCTCGAGGCCGACGATGTGCTCGGCACCCTCGCCAGCCGGGAGCGCACCGACCCGGTTGTCGTCGTGAGCGGCGACCGCGACCTGCTGCAGCTGGTGCGCGACGAGCCCGCCCCACCGGTCCGCGTGCTCTACGTCGGTCGCGGTCTGGCCAAGGCGGAACTGTTCGGCCCCGCGGAACTCTCGGCGAAATACGGTGTGCCCGAACAGAACGCGGGACCGGCATACGCCGACATGGCGACCCTGCGCGGCGACGCCTCCGACGGCCTGCCCGGCGTGGCGGGCATCGGCGACAAGTCCGCCGCCCAGCTGATCACGAGGTTCGGCTCGCTCGACGCGCTCATGGACGCCGTCGCCGCTCCCGATTCCGATATCGCCAAGGGTGTGCGCGCGAAACTCGTTGCCGCACAGGACTATCTGAAGGTCGCCGCCCCGGTCGTGCGGGTGGTCCGCGACGCCGACGTGATCCTGTCGCGTCCGGACGTCCTGCCCACCACCCCCGCGGACCCCGACCGGCTGCTCGCGCTGGCCGCCGAGTACAACGCCGAGAGCCCGATCACCCGCCTGGTCACCGCACTGACCGCGGCACACACCGGCTGATCCGCCGGCGACGAGTTCGCGACGGCGCCACCGCCCGTCCGTATCTGCGCCGCCGGAAACGACACCGGGCCGCCCGCGTAGTCGCGGACGGCCCGGAAAACACAGTGCGAGCGCCTAGTTGGGGCGGCCGACCTCGTAGGTGCCGTCTTCCTTGGTGATCTTGACGGTGACCTTCTTCGCCTCGCCACTGACCTTCAGCTCACAGGTGAAGGTCGCGTCGACCTCCACCGCCTGGCCGGAGGGGCAGCTGACATCGGAGACGTCGGCGATGCCGTAGGAGTCCTTCAGCACGCGCGAGACACCGTCCTGCACGGCCGCGTTGTCGAGTTCGTCCGAGGAGAACACGACCAGGATCAGACCGATCACGGCGGCGACCACGAGCACACCCGCGGCGATGAGCCCGATGATCAGGCCCTTGCTCTTGCCACCGGAGGACGGCTGCTGGCCCCACTGCTGTTGCGGGGCGGGCTGCTGGCCCCACTGCTGCTGCGGCGCGGGCTGACCCCACTGCTGCTGTGCGTTGGCGGCCTGGTTGTTCCAGTCCTGCGGCGGCGGCTGGGTCTGGCCCCACTGCTGCTGCGGCCCGGTCGGCTGCTGCGGCTGCTGGCCCCACGGCTGCTGCGGCTGCTGGGGCTGTTGTCCCCACTGCTGCTGTGGCTGCTGCGCGTTCGGGTCATTCCACTGCTGGGTGGGCTGGGCGCCCTGTTGTGGCGGGTGCTGCGCGCCACCCCAGTGCTGGGTGGGACCGGCGCCACCGGCCCCCTGCTGACCCCCCCAGTGCTGGGTGGGATCGTTGTTCCCCTCCCCGGGGTTGTTCGGTCCGTAAGGGCCGCTCATCCACTCGCCTCCACTCGCATCATTAGTCCATACGGTAGCCCCCCGCGCCGGGCCTGCCGCATTCGCACGACATCCGCCTCACGGTCGGTACGCGAAGAAATCAAATCACAGACGTGCCGACTACGCGGCGTCCACCGCGACGACACCCCGCCGTACCGCACGCACCGCCTTGGCGGCGGTGGACGCGATCTCGGGGTCGTCGGCGGTGTTGTGGATCTGATCGAGCAGGTCGATCACCTGCCTGCACCACCGCACGAAATCGCCCGCCGACATCGTCGTACCCTGGTCGCCGCTGGCCAGCAACGCCTCGGCCAACGCATCACCGCGCGCCCACTTGTAGACCCCGGTGACGAACCCCAGATCGGGTTCGCGGGTGGGCGGAAGTTTGTGTCGCACCTCGTCGGAGCGCAGATCCGACCACACTTCGATGGTGGCCGCGACCGCACGGCGGATCGGATCGGTCGGTCCCGCCGGCGTCAGCAGGCCGGTTTCCTGGCGCGATTCGTAGACCAGTGCCGACACCACCGCCGCGAGTTCGGCCGGGCCGAGTCCGCGCCACAGACCCTGGCGCAGGGCCTCGGCGACCACGAGATCGCTCTCGGCATAGATTCGGGCCAGGCGCCTGCCGTCGGCGGTCACCTCGCCGTGGGCGACGAAGCCGCGTTCCTCGAGCAGCCCGACGATCCGATCGAACGTGCGCGCCAGCGAATTCGTGGTGGCGGCAACTTTCTGGCGCATCGTCTCGGTCTCACGGGCGAGCCGCGAATACCGCTCGCCGGTGCGGCTCAGCTGCTCCCGATCGGGACGATTGTGCGCGGGATGGGACCGCAGACTGCGCCGCAGCGTCGAGAGCTGACGATCTTCGCCGCCGCGAACACGATCGTTGCGCTTGCCACGGCGCGGAGCCGAGATTCCGGTGCCGCGCAACGCCGAGGCCAGGTCGCGGCGGATGCGCGCGGTCCGATGATCGACCCGGCGCGGCAGATCCATGCGCCCGAGCGCTTCGGCGGGCTCCGGGAAATCGGCCGCGGACACCCGACCGGCCCAGTGGTCCTCGGTCAATACCAGTGGACGCGGATCGCCGGGCGTCTGGTCGGGTTCGAGGATCACCGCGAGCCCGGAACGCTTGCCCACGGGGATGGACACCACGTCGCCGCGACGCAACCCGATCAGCGCTTTCACCGCGGCACCGCGCCGGTCTGCCCGCCCCTGCTGCTGGATATCGCGTTCACGCTGCTTGATCCGGTCGCGCAGCGACAGATACTCCATGAAGTCGCCGTCGACGCCGCCGAGCTGACTCTCCAGCTTGCGCAGCGCGCCCTCGTTGCGTTCGATCCCGCGGACGAGCCCCACGACCGACCGGTCGGCCTGGAACTGGGCGAACGACCGTTCGAGCAGCGTTCGGGCTTCCTGGGCACCCATCCGGTCGATCAGGTTGATCGACATGTTGTAGCCGGGCCGGAACGAGCTGCGCAGCGGATAGGTGCGGGTGGAGGCGAGGCCTGCCACCGCACTGGTGTCGACCTCGGGCTGCCACAGCACCACCGCGTGACCCTCGACGTCGATACCGCGCCTCCCCGCACGACCAGTGAGCTGGGTGTACTCGCCGGGGGTGAGCTCGGCATGGGTTTCGCCGTTGAATTTCACCAGCCGCTCGAGCACCACCGTGCGGGCAGGCATGTTGATGCCCAGTGCCAGCGTCTCGGTGGCGAACACCGCGCGCACCAGACCCTTGACGAACAGTTCCTCGACGGTGTGCCGGAACGCGGGCAGCATGCCGGCGTGGTGGGCGGCCAGGCCGCGCTGCAGCGCCTCGCGCCACTCCCAGTAGCCGAGGACCTCCAGATCGCCCTTGGGCAGGTCACCGGTGTGCTTCTCGATGATCTCGTCGATCTGTGCGGCCTCGCCGGGACGGCTCAGATCGAGGCGGGCGCGCAGGCACTGGGCCAGCGCGCCGTCGCAGCCCGCGCGGCTGAAGATGAAGGTGATCGCGGGCAGCAGGTTTTCCTCGTCGAGGCGCGCCAGGACATCCGGTCGCGGCAACGGGCGGAAATTGCCGCCGCGTCCACCCCGTCCGCGCGGACCGCCGTAGCCGTGCATCCGGTCGGCGCTCTCACGCTGGCGGATGAACCGCACGAGGTCTTCGTCGACCACGACCTTGTGGTCGCTGGACTTGGTGTCGAACAGGTCGAACATCCGCCGGCCGACCATCACGTGCTGCCACAGCGGCACCGGCCTGGTCTCGTCGACCACCACCGCGGTGTCGCCGCGCACGGTTTCCATCCAGGCGCCGAACTCCTCGGCGTTGGACACCGTCGCCGACAGGCTCACCAGCCGCACATCCGGTGGCAGGTGCAGGATCACTTCCTCCCACACCGCGCCCCGGAACCGGTCGGCCAGGTAGTGCACCTCGTCCATCACCACGTAGGACAGACCGTGCAGCGAGTCCGAGGACGCGTAGAGCATGTTGCGCAGCACCTCGGTGGTCATCACGACCACCGGCGCGCCGGGGTTGATCGACTGGTCACCGGTGAGCAGGCCGACACTGTCGCGGCCGTGGCGGGCGGTGAGATCGGCGAACTTCTGATTCGACAGCGCCTTGATCGGCGTGGTGTAGAAGCACTTTCCGCCCGAGGCCAGCGCCATGTGCACGGCGAACTCACCGACGATCGTCTTGCCCGCTCCGGTCGGGGCGCACACGAGCACGCTGTGCCCGTCTTCCAGCGCCGCGCACGCGGTGCTCTGGAAGGGGTCCAGATCGAACGAGATTTCACCGGCGAATTTCGCCAGTTCGCTGGGCAGCCCCGGAGTGTCGGTCACCCCTCAGAGCGTATCGGAGTAGTCCGACACCGGGCGCGCGGTTTTCTCCGGCTCGCTCACCGGATCGGCGGACGCCACCGGCTCGGGGGTCTCGAGCGGAGAGGCCTGTTCGTCGTCGAGCGTGCCCCAGCCCTCCTTCTCTTCCCGGCGGGCCTTGCGCGCGTCACTGAACCGCGCGAACTGCACGGCGAACTCGAACAGCACGGTCAGCGCGATCGCCAGCGCCAGCATCGAGAACGGGTCCTGCGGTGTGACGATCGCGGCGAAGACGAACAGACCGAAGATCATCCCGCGCCGCCACGCCTTGAGCTTGGTGTAGGGCAGCACGCCGACCAGGTTCAGCCCGATGATGATCAACGGCGTCTCGAAACTGACGCCGAAGATGATCAGCAGCTGGATGATGAAACCGAAGTACTGATTACCGCTGAGCGCGGTGATCTGGACGTTGTCGCCGATGGTCATCAGGAACGACAACGCGTGCGAGACCACCACGTAGGCGAGCACGGCACCCGTCACGAACAGCACCGAACCGGTCACCACGAACCCGACCGCGAGCTTGCGTTCCTTCGCGTACAGCCCCGGGGTGATGAACGCCCACAGCTGGTACAGCCAGAACGGGGTCGCGATCACCACACCGGCGGTGAATCCGACCTTCAACCGGAGCATGAACTGGTCGAAGGGGCCCGTGGCGAGCAGTCGGCAGGCGCCGCCGGGGGTCAGGCTGGCGCGCGCCGATTCGGGCAGCGCACAGTAGGGGCCGCGCAGGATCTCACCCAGGCTCTCCATCCCGAAGAGGGTGTGCGCGTACCAGAAGAAGCCGATCAGGGTGGTCACCGCGATGGCGGCCAGTGCCAGCAGCAGCCGGGTGCGCAGTTCCTGCAGGTGCTCGACCAACGACATGGTGCCGTCGGGATTCGTCCTGCGCTTGGTGCGCCGGGGATCGAACGGAATGCGCATGGTGGGTGGTGGCCTCTAACCCTCGGTTCGGCGGATGCTCGGCGGCAACTTCTGACGAGACAGCACTTCGCCCCGGAGCGATGACTACCGCTCCGGGGTGATGGCCGAGGTCAGAGGGTTTTGTGGCCCTGCTGCGGTTCGACGATCGGGGTCTGTGCCTGCGGCGCCGACGCGGACAGCTGCTGCTGCGGCGCGGGGGTGGCCGCCGGTGCGTCGGATGCCGACGACTCCGCCTGCATCTGCCCGACCTCGCTCTTGAAGATCCGCAGCGAGCGGCCGAGACCGCGTGCCGCGTCGGGAAGCCGCTTCGCGCCGAAGAGCAGAACGAACAGCAACGCGATGATCAGCAGGTGCGTCCAGCTGAACGTGCCCATTATCAGATACCTCCAAAGACTGTGGTGATTACCGATGCTACCTGGGTTCGGAGCGTGGTGGACGCCGAGCCGCAGCGGTGTTCGCCACGCGTTCAACCCGCGACAGCGGCCGCCGCCCCGGTCAGCTCGGCGAACAACCGGCTCCCGGTGAACCGGGCGGTGTCGCCGGACTCGGCGATCCTGATCAGCTCCGTCAACCGCCGGTTGACCGGCGTCGGGTGCCCGACCATGTCGCCGAGGCGCACGATTTCCCCGCACAACCACGCGATTTCGGTCCGCCGACCGAGCGCGAGGTCATCGGCCATCGACGAACGGGCGAGCGGATCGATGGCGAGCACGCGCCCGAACACCCGCCGGAAGACCGCGTCGGGAACGCGCAGCAAATGCACCATCAACTCGGGTGGAACGGGGGTGAGCTGCGCGGGCCGAATTCGCGCAGTGTTCATCACGGCGAGGGCTTCGGACTGGGTCAGCGCGAGGCAGCGGCGGTAGTCACGCTCGGCGAGTTCCTCACGCAGCGGCTTGCCCGACAGCGCGTTGATCGGGTTGTTCAGATTGAGCAGCAGTTTCGCCCATTGCACCGGACGCAGATCGCGGTGGCGGCGCAGCGGCAGTCCGGCCGCCCGGAAACGGTCGGCGAAGCGGTCGACGACCGGGTCGTCCTGGATCGCGAGGTCGCCATCGCTGGCGCGGTGGAAACACCCGCGACCGCTGTGCACCACATTGAACATCACCATCCCGGCCAGGGCGATGCTGGTCGGCAGAATCTCTCTGATCACACTGGCGTTGCCGATGCCGTTCTGCAGGCTCACGACCGGCGTGCCGGGGCGTAATCGGCCCGCGACGGCACGGACCGCGGCGGCGGTGTCGGCCGATTTCACCGTCACCAGGACCAGGTCGGCCAGCTCGGGTTCGTCGGGCTCGAGCGCGAGGCCGAACCGGTCGGGCGTCACCTCGGTCGAACCGCCGTCCAGATCGGTGAGGCGCAGGCCGTGTTCGGCGATGTCGTCGAGGATCCGCTGACGGCCGACGAAGATCACTTCCATACCCGCGGCGGCCAGGTGACCGCCGATGAAAACCCCGACGCTGCCCGCGCCGAGGACCAGTACTCGCTGACTCACGCGGGTTCGGTCTCCCCCACCAGTCCGGCGGCCGCGTAGGCGGCCAGGGCGGCGTCGGCGCGCAGGCGCACCGCCGCCACCAGTTCGGGTGGCCCGAGCACGGTGACGCCGGTGCCGAAGCCGAGCAGCAGCCGAGCCATCCAGTCCGGCGAGGCGAAGCGCATGCCCGCCTCGATACTGCCGTCGGCGCGCGATTCGATGCGGTGCATGGGGTACTGGTCGAGCACCCAGGCGTAATCGGCGCGGATCCGGAGCCGGGCCAGCGGCACGTCGGGGTCGTCCTGGAACAGGTCGAGTGCCGCGGCGTCGTTGGCGGCGTGACTCGGCGCACGGGCGGGTTCGTCGAGTTCGGTGGCGTCCTCGATCCGATCGAACCGGAACAGGCGAACACCTTCGGCCTGCCTGCACCAGGCCTGCAGGTAGCTGTTGTTGTCGACCAGCACCACGCGAATCGGGTCGACGATACGTTCGGACACCTCGTCGCGGCTGGCGGAGTAGTAGACCAGGCGCAGGGCTCGCGCGTCGGCGAGCGCGGCGCGCACGGTCGCGACCACCGGCTTCTCGACGGGGACATCGACCGGTTTGCCGGTGACGACGGCGTCGGTGCTGGCGATCGCCGATTCGATCTTGGCGATGGCGGCGTGCGCGGCGGTCGGATCGACCATGCCCGGCATCTCCACGATCGAGCGCAGCGCCACCAGCAGCGCGGTGGCCTCGGTGGAGGTCAGCCGTAGCGGCCGTTCGATCCCGGCCGAGAAGGTGACCTCGATGCTCTCCTCGGAGAACGACAGGTCGATCAGATCGCCGGGACCGTAGCCCGGCAATCCGCACATCCACAGCTGATTGAGGTCGCTCATCAGCTGTTTGGTGGTGACACCCAGTTCGGCGGCGGCCTCGGCCGCGCTGATACCCGGGTGCGCGAGCAGGTACGGCACCATGTTCAGCAGGCGCGAAAGGCGTAGGGACAGACGCGAACTCACGACGTGACCTCCGTGTGGTCGAGTACCGACCGTAGCCGGTTCATCACGTCGGCGCGCAGTTCCGGTGGTTCCAGAACGAGAACATCGGGACCGAGGCCGGTGATCAGCCGGGCCACCCAGTCGCGGGATCGGACCGGCACCGCGAGCACCGAGCCGGGACGTCCGCCCAGGTCACGGGTGTCGACTTCGGTGCCGATGCGGCGCAATTCGCGACCGCGACCCTTGGCGACCCATACGGTGGCCGACCCGGTGACGGGAGCGTCGCCGGTGACCCGGTCGACGATCGCGCGCAGATCGGTGTGCGCGGGCTTGTGGACCGCGTCGACCGGACCGTACGGCCGCACCTGTCCACCGATCCGCGAGAGCCGGAACGTGCGAACGGCATCACGTTCGCGGTCGTGGCCGACCAGATACCAGCGCCCGTGCCGGGTGACCACCCCCCACGGTTCGACATCGCGGGTCACGAACGGATCGGTGACGGCGCTGTGGTGGCCGAACCGCACCGCCTGCCCCGCGTCGATCGCCGCGAGGAGTTCCCGCAACACCGGCTCCGACCCTCGGGTGCGGGCGGGCACCGCGGGCACCGACACCCCGACGTTGTCGGTCTCGACGGTGACCCCGGCCGCGCGCAGCTTCAGCAGCGCGCCCTCGGCCGCGCCCGCCAATTCCGGTGAGGCCCACATCTGCACCGCGACGGCGACCGCCGCGGCTTCCTCGCTGGACAGGTCGATATCGGGCAGCTCGTAGGCGTCCCGGTTGATCCGGTATCCCTCGAGTGTCGAGAACCGTCCCACCGGACCGACTTCCAACGGGATGCCCAGATCGCGCAGTTCGTTCTTGTCGCGCTCGAACATCCGGCTGAACGCCTCGTCGGTCGCGGAGTCCTCGTAACCGGCCACGCTGGCGCGAATACGTTCCGCGCTCAGGAACTGCCTGGTCGACAGCAGCGCGATGACCAGATTCATCAGCCGCTCGACCTTGGATATCGCCACTCGATAGAGGGTAATGGTCGCGCCCGCTCCCCCGCGCGTCGGCGCACACTTGGGCCACGGTCCCGCGACCATGGGACCCACCCGCCGAAAGGATCACAATGCTCGTCGCCTTCTCCGTTGCGCCCAGCGGTTCCGCCCACCACGACGGCTCGGTCGGCGAAGCGGTCGCCGCGGCCGTCCGGGTGGTCCGCGCTTCCGGCCTGCCGAACCGCACCGACGCGATGTTCACCACCCTCGAGGGCGAATGGGACGAGGTGATGGCAGTGATCAAAGCCGCCACCGACGCCATCCTGGTCACCGCACCCCGCTGCAGCCTGGTCCTCAAGGCCGATATCCGACCCGGGGTCACCGACGCGCTGCACAGCAAGGTCGACACGGTCGAGCGCTATCTCGCCGACGGGTAGCCGATGCCCACGGGTGCGAGAATGCGAGGGTGAACCTCCGTCCGGCATGCCGTGCCGCGGGCATCGGCGTGGTGTCGATCAGCGAGCACGTCGGCCCCGCTCGGGCACATCGGGCCGTCCCCACCTTGTCGGCTCGACTCGTTGTCGGTCTCGGGGCTCCGCTCGAGGTCGACTACGGCGGACAGACCTTGCGCACGCAGGCTGTCGTGGCCGGCTTGATGCGGCCGGGGCTCGCGACGCCGGTCACCACCCTGCTGCCGCGGCAGCCGACGGCTTACGTCGAGTTGTCGGCGTCGGCCCTGCGCCGCCTGATCGGCATGCCGCTGAGTGAGGTGGACGCGGGCGGTGTGATCGCCGACGCCGTACTGCCGTGGGTGCGTTCGATGTGCGAGGAGTTGGCGGAGCACCCGGCCGCTCGACGCGAGGCTGTTCTGCGCATTCGGCTGCTCGACCAGCTGAACCGGGCCGGGTACGACACCACCGCCGACCACGCCCTGCGCGCGCTGGATCTGATCAGAGCCGGTGGTGGAACGGCGTCGGTCGACGATCTCGCCGACCACGTACACCTGAGCGCCCGGCGTCTGCGCGAGGTGATGCGACGCTCGCTGGGGGTCACCCCGAAATTCGCCTCCCGCGTGGCCCGCCTCGAGTGCGCGGTTCACCGCGCAGGCACGGGCGCAACGTCCTGGGCCCAGGTGGCGGCTGAGTCGGGCTACCACGATCAGAGCCACCTCGTGCGCGAGTTCCGCGACCTCATGAACACCACACCGACCGACTGGCTCGCGGAAGAGGGCCGAAATCTACAAGGCAGGCAACGCCCTGCTCCACGACCATGGGAAACATGAACAGCCAACTGGTCCCGAAGCTGCTGGTCTCCGACGCGGACGCCGCAATCACCTTCTACACCCAGGCGCTCGGAGCCGAGGTGAGTCTGCGCGTCGCCGAGGACGCGGTGGTGCACCACGCCGAACTCACGCTCGGCTCCGTCGTGTTCGCGCTGGCACACAGTGCCGAGGAGTGGGGGTGGGCCGACCCGGAATCGGTGGGTGGCTCGCCGGTACTGCTCGTGCTCACTGTCGCCGATCCCGACGCGACAGCGCAGCGGATGGCCCAGCACGGAGCCGAGGTCGTGATCCCCGTCGACAACCGTCCCTACGGCAAGCGACAGGGCAGGGTGAAGGACCCCTTCGGGCACCTCTGGGTCCTCAGCGGCGAACTGCGATAGGCCACCGGGCCGCTGTGGCGAGTGCGGGTGCCCTCGCCACGGCCGGATCTCACAGCATGCAGCGGGCGATCGAGTCGGCCACGCACGCTGGGCGGTCGGCGTTTTCGAGCTCGACGGTGACGTGACGGTGGACTTGGACGCCGCCGGTGACCTCGGTGACCTCGGTGAGCGTGAGGTGGGCGCGAATACGGCTGTCGACCGGGACGGGAGTGAGGAAGCGGACTCGGTCGAGGCCGTAGTTGATGCCTGCCTTCGCCGCGCTGACGGTCATGATCTGCTGGGTCATCGGCACGATCAGCGACAGGGTGAGGAAGCCGTGGGCGATGGTGGTGCCGTAGGGGCCCGCGGCGGCGCGCTCAGCGTCGACGTGGATCCACTGGTGATCGTCGGTGGCCTCGGCGAACAGGTCGATGCGACGCTGGTCGACGGTGATCCAATCGCTGGGGCCGAGTTCGGTGCCGACCGCCGCCCGCAGCGCGTCGACATCAGCGAAATCCGTGGTCATGCCGTTCCTCCGAAACGTTGGCGCAGTGCGCGTTTGAGAACTTTATGGGTGGGGCCGAGGGGTAGCTCGGTCACGAATTCGACGCGGCGCGGGTACTTGTACTTCGCGACCTGCTGCTTGGCGAAGTCGATCACCTCCCGCTCGGTCAGCGCGCCCTCGGGCACAACGACCGCCACGACCTCCTCACCGTAATGGGGGTCGGGCACCCCGATCACCGCCACCTGCGCGATCCGCGGGTGCCGCATCAGGGCCGCTTCGACCTCGGTCGGATACACATTGAATCCGCCGCGCAGGATCATCTCCTTGATCCGGTCGACGATGCGCACCCGACCGGTGTCGTCCCTCGTGCCGAGGTCACCGGTCCGGAACCAGCCGTCGACCACGGCCGCGGCGGTGGCTTCCGGCCTGCCGGTGTAGCCGCTGAACACGTTGTGCCCGCGCACCACCACCTCGCCCACGTCGCCGACCGGCAGCAGTTCGATGCGATCGGCGATCGCGGGATCGGCGATCTCCACGTCGACGCCCCACACCGGATGTCCGACGGTGCCGGCCTCGGTACCGAAGCACGGCTGGTTCACCGCGGCGGTCGGCGAGGTCTCCGACAGGCCATAGCCCTCGAGTACCGGCGCGTGGAAGACCCGCTCGAATTCCTCGAGCACGGCGACGGGCAGCGCTGCGCCACCGCTGATACAGAGTTTCAGCTCGGGCAGTACCGGCGCCGAACCCGCCGCTTCGATCAACGACAGATACATGGTGGGTACGCCGTGGAACAGGTTGACCCGCTCGGCCGCCATCAGCGACACCGCCGCGGCCGCATCGAATCTCGGCATCAGCACCAGGGTGCCGCCCACCCGCCACTGCGAATTCATCGATACCGTCTGCCCGAACACGTGGAACAGCGGCAGCGCGCCGAGAGCGATGTCGTCGCGGTGGATTTCGTTGGCGTCGAAGGTGTTCACCGTCGCGCACATCACCATGTTGAGATGGCTGAGCTCGGCGCCCTTGGGTGTACCGGTGGTGCCGCTGGTGTAGAAGACGACCGCCGTATCGAGCGGACCACGCGAGACGAAGTTCGAGATCGCCGTGCCGGCAAGCTCTTCGGGCGCCACCACATCGATGCCCACGTTCCTCGCCGCTTCGCTCCCGGTCGCCGCGACCATCGGATGACAGATCAGCAGCGAGGCACCGCTGTCACGCAGCACATATTCCATCTCCGGCGCGGTGAGCAGCAGATGGACGGGCACCACCGTCGCGCCCGCGGCGAGGACGGCGAAATAGGCGCGCGGGAAATCGACGGTATTGGGACACAGCAGCGCTATCCGGTCGCCGGGTCGCACACCACGCGCGATCAGGGCGCCGGCCTGTTCGCGGGCTTCGCGCCACAGATCGGCGAAGGTGATGCGGTGCTCACCCTCGATCAGAGCGAGGTGATGCGGGCGGCGGCGGGCGGGTTCGGCGAGAATGCTCGCCAGGGAAAGTGTGGCGTTCACGGGTGGTTCCTAACGACAACGTTGGCGGAAAGCAGTGGCCACCGCACAAGGCGGGGCTGGATGCGATGGCAACCGGGGGCGAACACCGCACCGGTCACGGATGCTCGTCACGATCGACGACAACCGCGCCACATCGTCGACTGCACCGAAATCCATGCTCGGCAGCCGCTGCACCGGGGCCGTGATCGCTTGTGCGGCAAGGTCATCGGGTTGAACCTCGGCCGGCGCGCCCCCGTACCGGCCGAACGGCGTCCGCACGCCGTCGACCAGATACGCGGTGCCGGTCACAAGCCCATGTCCTTGGCGATGATCATCTTCATCACCTCGCTGGTGCCCCCGTAGATCCGGTTGACCCGGTTGTCGGCGTACAGGCGGGCCACCGGGTACTCGTTGATGTAGCCGTAGCCGCCGTGCAGTTGCAGGCAGCGGTCGATCACTCGCGAGGCCACCTCGGAGCAGAACAGTTTGGCCGAGGCCGCGTCGGCGGCGGTGAGTTCCTCGCGGTCGAGGGCCTCCAGCGCCCGGTCGACGACCGCCTCGGCGGCATCGACCTCGGCCTGGCAAGCGGCCAGTTCGAACTTGGTGTTCTGGAACTGCGCGACCGGCCTGCCGAAAACGTCACGGCCCCTGGTGTACTCGAGAGTGAACCGGATCGCCGCCTTGGCCTGGGCATAGGCGCCGAGGGCGATCGAGAGCCGTTCCTGCGGCAGATTCCGGCCCAGGTAGCTGAACCCCTTGTTCGCCTCCCCCAGCAGGTCCGACACCGGAACCCGCACGTCGGTGAAGGACAGCTCGGCGGTGTCGGAGACCTTCAGACCCAGCTTGTCCAGCTTGCGTCCCACCGCGTACCCCGGCGACTTCGTATCGACGACGAGCAGCGAGATCCCGTGGCGGCGATCTGTTTCCGACGGCGGAGCGGTCCGCGCGCAGACGATCACCCGGTCGGCGTGCACACCGCCGGTGATGAAGGTCTTCGACCCGTTGAGCACATAGTGCGTGCCGTCCTCGGACAGCTGTGCGGTGGTGCGCATTCCGGCGAGGTCGGATCCGGTGCCGGGCTCGGTCATCGCGATCGCGAACATGATCTCGCCCGAGACGAATCCCGGCAGCCAGCGCTGCTTCTGTTCGTCGGTCGCGAGGTTCTTCAGATACGGCAGACACAGGCCCACGTGCACGCCGGAGCCGCCGAAAGACACACCGGCGCGGGTGGTCTCCTCCAGCAGGATCGCCTGGAACTTGAACGATTCGATGCCGGCGCCTCCGTACTGCTCGGGCACCTCGATCCCGAACACCCCGAGGCCGGCCAGCTCGGCGTAGAACTCGCGCGGCACGATGCCCGCCTCGTACCACTGGTCGTAGACCGGTGAGACCTTCGATTCGATGAACGCCCGCACGGTCTTGCGGAATGCTGCGTGCTCGTCGGTGAAAACTGTTCTCTGCATGGGGTTTCTCCGCAATCTAGAGACGGCGTCCGCCGTCGACGTACACGGTCTGTCCGGTGACGAAACCGGCGTCGTCGGAGGCGAGGAACGCCACCACGTTCGCGATGTCGGCGGGCACGCCGACCCGTCGCAGCGGGGTGATCTCGGCGGTCTTCGCCTGCAAATCCTCGGCACTCACGCCCATCCGCGCCGCGGTGGCCGCGGTCATCTCGGTGGCGATGAAGCCGGGGGCGACCGCGTTGACGCGAATCCCGAACGGGCCGAGTTCCATGGCGAGGGTGCGGGTCAGGCCCTGGATGCCCGCTTTGGCCGCCGCGTAGTTGGCCTGACCGCGATTGCCGAGCGCCGAGACGCTCGAGGTGTTGACGATGGCGCCGCCACCGTTGTCCACCATGTGCTTCTGCGCGGCCTTGCTGCACAGGAACGCGCCGCGCAGGTGCACCGCCATGACGGTGTCCCAGTCCTCGACCGACATCTTGAACAGCAGGTTGTCGCGCAGCACGCCCGCGTTGTTCACCAGCACGTCGAGCGAGCCGAGATCGGCCACGGTACGCGCGACGGCGTCGGCCACCTGCGCCTCGTCGGCGACGTCGCAACCGAGGCCGATCGCGGTGCCGCCTGCCGCGTTGATCTTCCCGGCGGCCAGCACGGCAGCGTCGGTGTCGAGATCGACGACGGCCACGGCGAATCCGTCGTCGGCCAGTCGGGCGGCGGTCGCCGCGCCGATGCCGCGAGCCGCCCCGGTGACGAAGGCTGTTCTGTGGGTCATGGGTCGTACTCCTGTGTCAGACAATGGCGTTCACGCCGGTGAGGGCGCGCCCGATGAGCAGTTTCTGGATCTGGGTGGTGCCCTCGTAGAGAGTCAGTACGCGCGCGTCACGCAGATACTTGGCGACGGGGTATTCGTCGATGTAGCCGTAGCCGCCGAACACCTGGATCGCGTTGTTGGCGGCCGAGACCGCGGCTTCGGAGGCGAACAGCTTCGCCATCGACGCGGCGGTGCCGAAGGCTTGCCCGCGGTCGGCGAGATCGGCCGCGCGCCAGGCGAGCAGCCGGGCGGCGTCGGTCGCGACGGCGATATCGGACAGCAGCTCCTGGACCAGCTGGTAACCGGCGATCGGCTTGCCGAACTGTTCGCGCTCACCGGCATAACGCACCGCGGCTTCGAGGCAGGCCCGGGCCACGCCGACGCACCCGGACGCGACCCCGATGCGGCCCTTGTCGAGCGCGGACATCGCGATCCGGAAGCCCTGCCCCTCCTCGCCGAGGCGCAGCGCGTCGGGCACCCGGACGCGATCGAGGACGAATTCGGCGGTGGCCTGGCCGCGCAGCCCGAGCTTGCCCTTGATCTCGGTCCGGCCGAAGCCCGCCGCGTCCGTCGGCACCACGAACGCGGTGACCCCCTTGGGGCCGGGCCCGCCGGTCCGCGCGAACACCAGCGCGTGATCGGCCCAGGTCCCGTTGGTGATGAAGATCTTGGTGCCGGACAGAACCCAGTCCGACCCGTCGCGGACGCCGCGGGCGTCCAGATTCGCCGCGTCGGAGCCGGTGCCGGGTTCGGTCAGCGCGAAACAGCCGAGCTGTTCACCCGCGCAGATCCCGGGCAGGAATCGCTGCTTCTGCTCCTCGGTGCCGTAGGCGGCGATCGACTTGCCGAACAGCCCGAGCGAGACCGACACGATGCCGCGCACCGCGCTGTCACCGCGGCCGAGCTCCTCGAGCAGCAGGCAGTAGTCGAAGGTGTCGCCGCCGGAGCCACCGTAGTGCTCGGCGATCCCGATGCCCAGGAAACCGAGAGCGCCGAGTTTGCCGACGATCGCCGGGTCCACCGATTCGTCGCGATCCCACTGCGCGGCATACGGCACGACTTCCTTGTCCACCCACGTTCGGGCGAGTTCACGCAGGTCGGACTGCGCGGGGGTGAGCTGGAAATCCACGGAACCACTCCTGAACCAAACGGCGTTAGGTTTACTCGGGCACCGTATCCTAACGCTGTTCGGTTAATCAAGAGTCATTTTCGGCATCGGTGATACCGTTCGATTCCCGACGAGAGAGGAAGTACCGCATGGCGAGGCCGCGCGTTCCGCTGTTGAGCCGCGAGCGCATTCGCGACGCCGCGCTGGTCCTGATCGACCGCGACGGGCTCGCCGAAGTCTCCATGCGCAAATTGGGCGCCGAACTCGGCGTGCAGGCCGCCTCGCTCTACGGCCACTACCCGAACAAGGACGACCTGTTCGACGACATCGCCACCGGCATCATGAGCCACGTCGACACCTCGGCCTTCGACTCCATGAGCTGGGATCGCGCACTCGCGGACTGGGCGCGCAGCTATCGCGGCGCGCTGGCCACCCACCCGAACTTCGTGCCGTACCTGGCCACCGGCCCGGGCCGCCGAGCCGAGAACCTGCGCGCCGCCGACGCCGTACACGGCGGTCTGGTCGGTGCGGGCTGGCCACCGCGCTACGCCACCATGATCGGCGCGGCCACCCGCTACCTGGTCATGGGTTCGACGGTGGGCTCGTTCGCCGGCGGCTTCGCCGACGACGTGCAGGTCTACCGCGACCGCTACCCGCACCTGAATCAGGCACACCTGCTGCGGGCGATCGCCGACGAAATCGATGACGACAGCTTCGAATTGGCGCTCACCGCGTTCATCGCCGGCCTCACCGCCACCTACGCGACCGTCGTCACCGCGGACTGAGCCTGCCCACACACAACAAAACCGGTGGCGCCTACGCGATCGCTCCCATGCGCCACCGGTTCTGTTGTCGGTCCCCCCGTCTGAGGGGTTCGCCTACATCGAGGCGATCAGCCGGTCGACGCGTTCGTCGACCGATCGGAACGGATCCTTGCACAGCACCGTGCGCTGCGCCTGATCGTTCAGCTTGAGGTGCACCCAGTCGACGGTGAAGTCGCGGCCGGCTTCCTGCGCGGCGGTGATGAAGTCACCACGCAGCTTGGCTCGCGTCGTCTGCGGCGGGGTGTCCACGGCGGCATCGACGGCGTCGTCCTCGGTGATCCGCTTGGCCAGACCCTTGCGCTGGAGCAGGTCGAAGACCCCGCGACCACGCTTGATGTCGTGGTAGGCCAGATCCAGCTGGGCGATCTTGGGATCCGACATCTCCATGCTGTAGCGGTCCTGGTAGCGCTGGAACAGCTTGCGCTTGATCACCCAGTCGATCTCGGTGTCGACCTTGGCGAAGTCCTGCGCCTCGACCGCGTCGAGCGTGCGACCCCACAGATCCACCACCGCGTCGACCTGCGGATCGCGATCGCGGTTGCGCAGGTGCTCGACGGCGCGGGCGTAGTACTCGCGCTGGATCTCCAGGGCACTGGCCTGGCGCCCGCCGGCCAGGCGCACGGGACGGCGACCGGTGAGATCGTGGCTGACCTCGCGAATGGCCCGTATCGGGTTGTCGAGCGCGAAATCGCGGAACGACACCCCTGCCTCGATCATCTCCAGCACCAGCGAGGCGGTACCGACCTTGAGCATGGTGGTCGGTTCGGCCATGTTGGAGTCACCGACGATCACGTGCAGGCGCCGGTACTTCTCGGCGTCGGCGTGCGGCTCGTCGCGGGTGTTGATGATCGGGCGCGAGCGAGTGGTCGCCGAGGAGACGCCCTCCCAGATGTGCTCGGCGCGCTGTGACAGGCAGAACGTGGCCGCCTTCGGCGTCTGCAGCACCTTGCCCGCGCCACAGATGAGCTGGCGGGTGACCAGGAACGGGAGCAGCACATCCGAGATCCGGGAGAACTCGCCCGCCCGGACCACGAGGAAGTTCTCGTGGCAGCCGTAGGAGTTGCCCGCGGAGTCGGTGTTGTTCTTGAACAGGTAGATGTCGCCGCCGATGCCTTCTTCGGCGAGGCGCTGTTCGGCGTCTATGAGCAGGTCCTCCAGCACCCGCTCGCCGGCCCGGTCGTGGGTGACCAACTGGACCAGGCTGTCGCATTCGGCGGTGGCGTACTCGGGATGCGATCCGACGTCGAGGTACAACCTGGCACCGTTGCGAAGGAAGACATTGGAGCTACGGCCCCAGGACACCACCCGGCGGAACAAGTACCGGGCTACCTCGTCGGGGGACAGCCGACGGTGACCGTGGAAGGTGCATGTCACACCGAACTCGGTCTCGATCCCCATGATTCGTCGCTGCACACTATCGACAGTACAGCCATGACCAGTGCCCGCGCGGCGCTCCTGACATCCCATTCGCATACGTGTTCACAACGATTCGGACAGCGAACGACCTCCGCGCACACGACGAGATCGGGCCTGCGAACCGGTGCGATTCGCAGGCCCGATCATGATCGTGACGGTGGGTTATTTCCCCGCGTCGTCGTCGGGTTCTGGCAGCTTCGCCTCTTTGACCGGCTTGGGCTTGGACTTCGACGCGGCCAGCGCCGACTCCAGGGCGGGGCCCTGCAGCCTGCGGAACGCCCGGCGCGGCCGCTGCTGCTCGAGCGTGGCCACCTCGAGGGAGGCCTCACCGAGCGAACGCTTGTCCTTGTCGGCTTCGGGCTGACCGGCCAGCAGTGCGCCGATCGCCACCTTCAACGCGTCGTCCAGGGACAGACCCGGCTTGTAGGTGGCTTTGAGCTGGGTCAGGATCGGCTCGGTGGTGCCGCCCATGACGACGTACTCGCGTTCGTCGACGATGGACCCGTCGAAGGTGATCCGGTACAGCACCGAGGTCGGTGACTGTTCGGGATAACCCACCTCGGCGACGCAGATCTCCACCTCGTAGGGCTTGAGCTGATCGGTGAAGATCGACCCGAGGGTCTGCGCGTACAGGTTGGCCAGTCCACGCCCGGTGACATCGCGCCGGTCGTACTGGTAACCCTTGAGGTCGGCCTGCAAGATGCCGCCGCGGCGCAGTGCCTCGAACTCGTTGTACTTGCCGACCGCGGAGAATCCGACGCGGTCGTAGAGCTCGCTGACCTTGTGCAACGTCGCCGAGGGGTTCTCGGCGACGAACAGCACGCCGTCGGCGTAGACCAGCACGATCACGCTGCGACCGCGACCGATGCCCTTACGGGCGAGCTCGGTCTTGTCGCGCATGATCTGCTCGGCCGAGGCGTAATACGGCAGCGTCATAGGACGGCGCCCCCTTCTTCCGCGGCTTCCCGATCGGCGATCACACCGCGGGCGATCTCGGCGAGACGATCCTCACCGATCTCGTCCGCACCGTCGGCGTCGATCACCACCGCTGTCGGGTAGATCCCGCGCAGCATGTCGGGACCACCGGTGGCGGTGTCGTCGTCGGCGGCGTCGAACAGTGATTCCACCGCGATCCGCAGCGCCCGGTCCTGGTCGATGCCGCGCTGGTAGAGCTTCTTCAGCGACGACTTCGCGAACGTCGAACCGGAGCCGACGGCGGTGTAGCCGAACCGCTCCTCGCTACGCCCGCCGACCACGTCGTAGGACACGATGCGGCCGGACCGGTCGGGGTCGAGGATCTGGTCGTCGAAACCGACCAGCAGCGGGATCGCTGCCAGGCCCTGCATGGCGGCAGGCAGGTTGTCGCGAACCATTTTCGACAGCTTGTTGGCTTTACCGTCGAAGGTGAGCGGCACGCCTTCGATCTTCTCGTAGTACTCCAGCTCCACGGCGAACAGCCGCACCATCTCGATCGCGATGCCCGCGGTACCGGCGATACCCGCGGCCGAGAAGGTGTCGGTGATGTACACCTTCTCGGTGTCGCGGCTGGCGAGCAGGTTGCCCATGGTGGCCCTGCGGTCGCCCGCGATCAGCACGCCGCCACGGTAGGTGACCGCGACGATGGTGGTGCCGTGCGGCGCCAGATCCTTCGTCGCGGTCAGATCCGAGATCGGGAACCTGTTGGCGGGCAACAGGTCCGGAGCGTGCATGCGGAGATGTTCGGTGAACGAGGAGAGAGCCCGCCCCGCGTGGAGGCGCAAGGGGTCACCTGGGGTCACTGGCCGCCCTTCTGCACATATGCCCGCACGAAGTCTTCGGCGTTCTCTTCGAGCACGTCATCGATCTCATCGAGCAAGTCGTCGGTTTCCTCCGCCAGCTTCTCGCGGCGTTCCTGCCCTGCCGCGTCTACGCCCTCGGGGCCCTCGTCCTCGTCGCCACCCCCGGCGCGCTTGGTCTGCTCTTGTGCCATGGCAGCCGACCTCCTCTTCCTCATCACGATGATCGTGTGTGTCCCACAACCCTACCGAGCGGATCCGACAAGGTGGTCGATAGCGATCGGATTGTCGCGCAGTCGACCCCTCGATCGCGTCAGTGGGTGAGCTGCTCGACCAGCTCCGCGGCCGTGCGCGAGGCATCGAGCAGCCTGCCGACGTGCGCTTTCGTGCCCCGGCGCGGTTCCAGCGTCGGAATCCGGACCAGCGAATCACCACCGAGATCGAAGATCACCGAATCCCAACTGGCGGCGGCGATATCGGCGCCGAAGCGTCGCAGGCACTCACCGCGGAAGTAGGCGCGGGTGTCGGTGGGCGGGTTGGTCATCGCGTCGAGCACCTGCTGTTCGCTGACGAGCCGCTGCATCGACCCGCGGGCGACCAGGCGGTTGTAGAGCCCCTTGTCCAGGCGAACGTCGGAGTACTGCAGGTCCATCAGGTGCAGTTTGGGCGCGGCCCAGCCCAGGCCTTCCCTGGTGCGCATGCCCTCGAGCAGTCGCAGTTTGGCCGGCCAGTCGAGCAGGTGCGCGGCGTCCATCGGATCGCGCTCGAGCAGGTCAAGGACCATCGCCCACTTGTCGATGATGTCGAGCACGCGCGGGTCTTCGTTGGCTTCGCGCTGGACGAACTTGGCCACGCGCTCGTGGTAGAGCCGTTGCAGCGCAAGGCCGGTCAGCTCGCGCCCGTCGGCCAGCGCGACGGTGGCGCGCAGCGTCGGGTCGTGGCTGATCTGGTGCACGGCGGTGACCGGGCGGGCCAGCTGGAACTCCGAGAGGTCCTCGCCCGCCTCGATCATGTCGAGCACCAGCGCGGTGGTGCCGACCTTGAGGTAGGTCGACATCTCGGCGAGGTTGGCGTCACCGATGATCACGTGCAGCCGCCGGTACTTGTCGGCGTCGGCGTGTGGCTCGTCGCGGGTGTTGATGATGCCGCGCTTGAGCGTGGTCTCCAGGCCGACCTCGACCTCGATGTAGTCGGCACGCTGGGACAGCTGGAAACCGGCGTGGTCACCCGATTGCCCGATGCCGACCCGGCCCGCGCCACAGATCACCTGACGGGAGACGAAGAACGGGGTCAGTCCGGCGATGATGTGGCTGAAGGGGGTGTCGCGGCTCATCAGGTAGTTCTCGTGGGTGCCGTAGGACGCGCCCTTGCCGTCGACATTGTTCTTGTACAGCTGCAGCCGGGGCGCCCCCGGCACGCTGGAGGCGTGCCGGGCGGCCGCCTCCATCACCCGCTCGCCCGCTTTGTCCCAGATCACCGCGTCGAGCGGGTCGACGACCTCGGGGGCGGAGTACTCCGGGTGCGCGTGGTCGACGTAGAGCCGGGCGCCGTTGGTGAGGATCATGTTGGCCGCGCCGACCTCGTCGGCGTCAATGACCGGGGCGGGCCCGCTCATCCGGCTGAGGTCGAAACCACGCGCGTCACGCAGCGGGGATTCGACCTCGTAGTCCCAGCGGGTGCGCTTGGCTCGCGGCACTCCCGCGGCGGCGGCATAGGCGAGAACGGCCTGCGTGGAGGTGAGGATCGGGTTGGCCGTCGGCTCCGTAGGGGTCGAGATGCCGTATTCGACCTCGATTCCGATGATGCGCTGCATACCGTCGAGCCTAGGCGACGTGCTGTACCCGCACCCGCATCTCGGCCCAGCGGGGCTGCTGGAGGCCGGCAACCTCCCCCAAGAGGGGGACCCCGGAATCGTTCTCGTGAGCGATCCGCCGGGCCGCTCACGCGCCGATACTCGGTGCATGACCGATGCCGTCGCACCCCCCACCGAAGCGCCCGTCGCGCCCCGGCCCGCTCGCCTGATCGCGCTGGATGTGCTGCGCGGCATCGCGATCCTGGGCACCCTCGGCACCAATATCTGGATCTTCACCAATTCGGCAGGCATGGTCGGCTACTTGGACGAGCTCGCCGCGGCCCCCGAGAACGCCTGGATGTGGTCCGAGCGGGTGCTGCAGCAACTCGCCCAGGGCAAGTTCCTGGGCCTGCTGACGGTGATGTTCGGGATCGGCCTGGCCATCCAGCAGGGTTCGGCCCAGCGGGCGGGTCGGCCGTGGCCCGGCAGATATCCCTACCGCGCGGGGCTGCTGTTCCTCGACGGCCTGCTGAACTTTCTGCTCGTCGCGGAGTTCGACGTCCTGATGGGTTACGCGATGACCGGCCTCGTCGTCGCCTACATCCTCGCGACAACCGAACGAGCGCAACGCCGTTGGCTGATCATCGCCGCCTCGGTCCACGTGACGATGTTGACGTCGATAGCCGCCGCGTTGGCCTTCGCGCCACAGCAGGACAGCACCGAGTCGGCACCGCTGGATCCCAATCCCTACGCGGACGGCTCCTTCTGGGATCTGGTGCTGTTCCGCCTCGACCACGCGCTGATCTTCCGGCTCGAGGCGATCTTCGTGTTCCCGATGTCGATCGCACTGTTCCTGCTCGGCGCGCGACTGTTCCGGGCGGGCGTCTTCCGGCCCGAGGGCGCACGCATTCGACGGCGGCTCATGGTGGTCGGGTTCGCGATCGCCGCCCCGCTGGATCTGACACTCGGCCTCGCGGGCGGCGGCGACTTCATCTTCGTCGCGCGGTACGCGACGGCACCGTTCGTCGCCCTCGGAATCTTGGCCGCGGTCGCCGAGTTCTACCTGCGCAAACCACGCCTCGGGTTCGCGGGCACCCGGCTGAGCGAAGTCGGCCGCACCGCGCTCAGCTGCTACATCCTGCAGAACCTGATCGCCGGTTTCCTCTGCTACGGCTGGGGTCTCGGGCTGGCGGCGCGGGTACCGGATTCGGCCAAGGTGCCGTTCACGGTGGCGATCTACCTGGTCGTGGCCGTCGCGATCATCCTCTTCGCGCACCTGTGGTTGCGTCGTTTCGAGCGCGGTCCCGTGGAGTGGCTGTGGAATCGAACCTATCGCGCGCTGGCCGGTTGAGTCAGCGCAGCCGCTCGTCGGGCGGCGGGGCCGCGTCCGGCGCGATGAGCAGGTCGGCGATCAGCGAATCCCGTTGCAGCGGAACTCCGAGACTGCGGGCATTGCCCTCGAACAGCGACAGCACCGACTCGGTCAGAATGCCCTGCACCTGCTCGGTGGTGAGCACCGGCTCCGGGTCCGCACGCCAACTCGCCACCACACCGTCGACGAGGCCGACCATGCCGAACGCCATCGGCCGCCCGCGCGCCGGGTCGATGCCGAAGCGGGCCAGGGTGGCCGCGAAGATGTCGGCGAGCTGTCCACCCACCGCACGGCCCGCGCCGCTGAGACTCGGCGCGCCCTGCGGTGCCGCATCGCCGAGAAAGCGATGCAGATTCGGATGGCGCTCGATCCAGCCGAGATAGGTGCCGATGGCGCCGCGCACGGCGTCTTTGAGTGCGCCGTCGGACTGCAGCGCGGGTAGCAACTCCGCGAGCAGCAACTCCAGGATCCGCTGCCGCGCGAGTGCGTCGAGTTCGGCCCGGCCACCGACATGGCGGTAGACCACCGGTCGTGGCAGCGCCAGATGCTCGGCGATCAGCTGCACCGAGATCTCGAGACCGTGTTGCTCGATCACCTCGATGGCGGCGTCGATCATCTCCGCGCGACGGCGCTCTTTGTGCCCGTGCCAGCGGGTGGCGCGACCGTCGGCGGCGGTCTGATCGGCGTGCGCGGATGGGGCAGTCACAGTGCTAACGATACCCGTGCCGACGTTGACCGTGACACCGCGTTCCACTAACCTTGGTGATACACGCTGTAACACCAAGCGTGGCACGTTCCGCCGAGAGTGAGCCCGCGATGCGCAACGTTACCGCCTCCCCGCGCGATTCCTTCGCCCAGCGCCTGCTGATCGGCTCGCTGCGAAGAACCTACGACCCGGTGGTGGACATCGCCTGGGAGCAACCCCTCGACCCGGCGAAGCTGTTCCTGCCACCGCGCGTCATCTCGCTCTACGGGACCGACCTGTGGGCGGCGATGACGTTCGACCAGCAGCGGGAACTCTCGCGCCAGGAACTGGCCAATGTGCTCTCGGTCGGCATCTGGTTCGAGAACCTGCTCAACCGGCTGCTGCTGCGTGAGCTGCTGCGCGGCGATCCCACGTCCGCGACCTCGCACTACACGCTCACCGAGATGGCCGACGAGTGCAGGCACATGATGATGTTCGGCAAACTCATCGAGCGCATCGAGGCCCGCCCCTACTGGCCGCGTCCGGCGGCGCGGCTCGCGATCACCGCGCTACCCGCCGTGCTGCGCGGCCCGATGGTGTGGGTGGCGGCGCTGGTCGGTGAGGAGATCTTCGACGCCCTGCAGCGACGAATGCTCGACGATCCGCAGTTGCAGCCGATCGTCGCGCGCGCCATGCGCATCCACGTCACCGAGGAGGCACGCCACATCGGCTTCGCCAGGGACGCGCTGGCCCGGCGCGTGCCCGCGATGTCGGCGGGCGAGCGGGCCTATATCCGCCTGTGTGTGGCAGTGGCCGGACCGCTGTTCGTGTCACTGATCACCAACCGGCACATCTACATTCGCGCCGGACTCGACGGTCGACAGGCACGTGGTGCGGCACTTCGCAATCCGGTCGCGCGGGAATCCAGGGCGACCGGAGCGGCGGAACTGGTGACGTTCCTGGGTCAGCACGGACTGATCGGATCGGCCGGACGCAGGCGGTGGCGGGCGGCGGGCCTGCTGTGAGCGTCGCTGTCATCGGGACCGGATCCCGGACGATCGTGCGGCGGCTGCGAGCGGCCGGAATCGTCGAAGTAAGTGTCTACGAACCGGTTTCAGC
Organism: Nocardia sp. NPDC055050; assembly: GCF_053608345.1. NCBI lineage: Bacteria > Bacillati > Actinomycetota > Actinomycetes > Mycobacteriales > Nocardiaceae > Nocardia > Nocardia sp. NPDC055050. Next base: position 161,961 of record NZ_JBSGVG010000006.1, on the reverse strand, counting down.
AGGCGAGGCGTCCCGATCTCCGGTCGGCAGACAGCGCCGGACACCATGGACGGCATCGCGCAGATGGCTGTCTCGCGATGATCGGCCGGTCCCCCGGCGGCTGGTCGATATCAGCGAACTCGTTTTCGACGAGAAGGGGGACCACTGGCTGATCCACTCGGCCGGGAACGAGCCCGCCCAGGCGAGGGTGGTGATTCTGGCCGCCGACACCACCCGGCGCCTCCGGGCCGGCGCCGCATCGGAATCCGCACACCGTCCCGTCGGCGCCCTGCCCGAGACACCGTCCGGCGTCCGACTACCGGTCACGGGACGTGCGGCCCGCACGCTCGACGCGGCATGGTCGCACGCTCCGGTCACCTTTCGCGGGATCGCGACCCATGGCTTCCCGAACCTGTTCTTCGTCGGCAGTACCGAACCCGCCGTCGAGGAACCGCGGGTCGCCCAGTCGGCCCGAGTCGATCTGATCGCCACCTGGGTCCGCGCTCTGCAGCGGCAATCAGGCACCCGGATCGAAGTGCGCGCCAGCACCCAGCACGAATACCACCGTCGGCTCGATCCGACCCCGAGCCCGCGTCGCCCGGGCCGCCCGAAACCCCACCATTTCGACATCACCGTCGCCGCCGACCGGCACTCGGATCACGACTACGCCGGGCCTGCCGTCCTGGATCTACCCGGCGCCGAATATCCCGTCATCGCCACCCTCACCGGCCACATCGACCCGATCGACGGCCGCTACCACTGGTACGGCCGCCTCGACCCCGCCGAGTCCACCGCGCTCCCCGAACCGACGCGAGCCTCCGCCCTGCTCGTCGTGCCCGGTCGCGCACCCGCGGCAGCGAACCTCACCGAACGCGACCCGTGGGGCAATCTCCGCGTTACCGGCATCGGCACCCCGCCCTTCGCGCTCGAGGCATAGCCGCGACCCTCATCCGTCGAGACAGCCACCGACCTCGACCCGGTGTGCATTGCCGGGCGGTGAACGGCCCCCACTCGGCGTGCGGGCACCGCCGCCCTACACCGTCGGTATGCTCGGTGACATGCAGGCACGGGCGATGGTGATGGCGTACGCGGTTCTCGCGTGCGTGCTGCCCGCCTTCGTGCTCATCTCCACACCGGGCGGCGAGGCCACCCGCATGCTCGCGTTCGGTGCGGTCGCCGCCGCGATGGTGTGTGCGCTGGTCGCGGTCACCGGTCGCAGTCATCTGCCGGTCCGGGTCGCGAGTGTGGGTCCGCCGCGGTCGGCACAGCGCCGCCTGCGCGGTTCCTTTCTGCGACAGAGCAATCCGGATTCCGCCGGTCGTCCACGTCCACGAGCTCCGGGGATCGATCACCTCTGACAGGTGCCGCGCCATCGGCGCCGCCTGTCGGATCTCGTGATCCCACTCCCCCTTTCGTGCGTTCGCGCACGCTGCACGGACAGGTCGTCCCGTCATGCTCGATTTCGTCTATTTCCCCGTGTCCGCGGTCCTGTGGTGCTGGCACCAGCTCTTCGCCATCCCGCTCGGCGCGGCCAGTGGTCTCGCCTGGCTTCTCGCCGTCGTCGCGCTGGTCGTCACCGTCCGCGCGTTGCTCGTGCGCACCGCGCTCCGGCAAGCCCGCTCCCAGCAAGTTCTGCGTTCGCTGCAACCGCAGATGGACGCCATTCGCCGCACCCACCGCGACGATCCGCGCGCCCAGGCCGAGAAGATCCGGCTGCTCCAGCGCGAGCACAACGTCAGCATGTTCGCCGGGTTCGTACCGCTGATCGCGCAGGGGCTGGTCTTCCTCGGCCTGTTCCACGTGTTGCGCTCGTTCGACCGGACCGGCGCCTACGCGGTCGGCCCGTTCACCTCGACCGACAGCCCGCTGTCGGTCGAGGTGAACAACGCCACCGCCAACTACCTGTTCGGCGCGCCCGAGGTCCGTGCGTTCCTCGACGCCAGATTGTTCGGCGCACCGCTGTCGGCGACCCTGTCCGGCGCGGGTGAGGTTGTCGTCGCGGTCGCGGCGCTCGCCATCCCGCTGGTGCTGATCGCCGCTCTCGCCACGCACTTCACGGCCCGGCTCACCCCGGCGGTCGCGGACAACAGCACGGCCGCGATCATGCGCACCTTGTCGCTGTGGGTGTTCCCGGCGGGTGCGCTCATCAGCGGCGCCGTCCTGCCTGTCGTCGTGCTCACCTATTTCGCCACCAACGCGCTGTGGACCTGCGGCCAGCAGTATCTGATCCGGCGCACTCTCGCCGCCGAGGAATCCGCGAAGAAGGCGCTGGTCGCCACGGCGGCCCGAGCCGCTGCTCCGCGACCGGGGGTGAAGCCCCAGCGCCGGAAACGATGAATCACGGGCCGAGATGCGGGGATGTAACTCCCCGCACTCGCGGCCGATCGACCGCGCGCCGGTCAGCGCTTCCGGCGGTTACCCTCGGGCGGTGTCAGCGAATCCGGAAGACGAACTGCTCGCCGTCTACGACGCCGAGGGGCTGGTGATCGGCGAGGCCGATCGAGGCACCGTCTACCGCGACGGCCTGTGGCACGCGAGCGCGGGCGTTCTCGTGCGATCGTCCGACGGAACCCGCGTGTACGTCCACCGGCGCACCGACACCAAACTCGTCTTCGCGGGCATGCACGACTGCCTCGCGGGCGGGGTGGTCGACGCCGGTGAGAACCCGTCCGACACCGCGATCCGCGAACTTCGCGAGGAGCTGGGCATCGCCGTCCCCGCCGGCACGGTACTTCCGTTGCGCGCCACCGCGTCCTGGGACGGCGACTGGGCGGGTCGCGCGCTGCGTTGCCACCTGTTCGGTTACGAGTACCGCTGCGACGGTCCGTTCGTCCACCAGCCGTCCGAGATCGCGGACGGCTGGTGGTGGACCGATGCCGAACTGCGTGCGCACCTGCGTGATCCGGCGTGGCCGTTCGTTCCCGACACGCGAGCGGTCCTGGACGGTCTGCTCATCGGAGACGACGGCGCGCGGCCCTGACTCAGTCGAGCGCGCGCAGCGATTCCTCGTCGCGCGCCACCACCGCGCCGCCGTCGGCGGTGAGCACGATGGGCCGCTGGATCAGTTTCGGATGCTGTGCCAACGCGTTCAGCCACCGGTCCCGGTCGGCCTCGGTGCGCCCCCATTCCGCCATTCCGAGATCCTTGGCGATCTGCTCGCCGGTGCGGGTGATATCCCAGGGCTGCGCACCCAGCCGCGTGAGCACCGCCCGCAGTTCCTCGACGGTCGGGGGATCATCGAGGTAGCGGCGCACGGTGTATTCCACGCCGGCCGCGTCGAGGTGCGCGGTGGCGTTGCGGCTCTTCGTGCAGCGCGGGTTGTGCCAGATCTCGGTCTGCCCAGATGTCATCTTCGCAGCGTAGGTCACCTGTACTGCGGGCACGCTCGCACGTGGCGATACTGGGACCATGAGCGATTCCGCGTCTCCCGAAAACCCTTACGGCACACCGACGACCACCGGCCCCGAGCCGATCCGCTCCTTTCAGTCCCAGCTCAATACCCTCATCCGCGGCCTGCTGAAGGTGCCGGTGCTGTCCGGCATCGTCGGCAAACGGCTGGCCACCCTGCATGTGGTCGGCCGCAGATCCGGCACTGTCTACGACGTCCCGGTGGCCTACACCGTGCACGGCGGCGACTTGCTGATCGGCACGGCTCTGCGGCCGTGGGTGAAGAATCTCCAGGGCGGCGCGCAGGTGCGCCTGTCGCGTGGCGGGGCACCCGAAACCTTCACCGCCACCGTGTACACCGACGAACAGCACGTTCTGGAGCTGTTCGCGGTGATCGCGCGCGACAACGAGCAGAACGCGAAGTTCAACGGCATCGGCTACCTCCCCGACGGCGAACCGTCCAAGGCCGACATCTACCAGACCTGGCAGCAGGGCGGTGTGGTCATCGGCCTGACTCCGCGCTGAACGCACGGCGACGGTCCATCGGCCGTGCGATGGACCGTCGCGCGCGGGTGAACTACTTACCGCCCTCGGTCGGGGTGACCTGCGCGGGCTGGTAGCTCGCGCCCGTCACGTCCACCCCCGCGGCCTTCAATCGGTCCAGCGCCTTGGTGACGTACTCGGTGGTGTAGGCGTCGGCATCGGGGTTCTTGGTGAGAACCGTTGCGCCCTCGGCGTTCTTGGTGTTCCTGGCGATCGAGACCGTGCGATCCCATGCGGTCTTGTCGAGGGTGCCGATGCCCGCGGGTGAGGGCCAGATCAGCTTGTTCACCTCGTTGATCTGCCACTGCTGGTGCCCGGCGCCGAGCGTGGCGCCCGCGGCGACGGTGATGTCGCGGCACTTGTCGAGGTTGTCGCGGCAGAACGCCCAGCCCTGGAGCGAGGCGGTCAGGAACTTCACTGTCTGATCCTGGTACTTGCTGTCCTTCAGCTTCTCGGTGTTGGCCCACAGCGCGTCCTGCAGCATGGCCACACCTTCGTCGTTCCAGTCGATGGTGGTGAAATCGTCTGCGGTGTAGAGCTTTCCGGTGGCCGGATTCTTGGTTTCGAGCAGCTGGGCGTACTCGTTGTAGGACATGGCCTGAGCGGCGGCGATGTCCTTGGCGAGAAAGGCGTTCATGTCGAACTGCTGCTGGACCAGTTTCACGTCCTTGGCCGGGTCGATGCCCGCCTTGGTCATCCCGGCGAAGAGCTCGAATTCGTTGCCGTAGCCCCAGTTTCCGACGGTCTTGCCCCGCAGTGCGGCGGGCCCGGCGATGTTCTCGGACTTGAACGAGACCTGCTTGGTGCCCGATTTCTGGAAGATCTGAGCGATCTCGGTGATCCCGGCGCCCGCCTCCCGCGACGCGAGGGCCTTGGGTACCCAGGCCACCGCGTAGTCGGCCTGGCCCTGGGCGAGCACCGTCTGGGGGACGATGTCGGTGCCGCCGTCGAGGATCTCCACCGACAGGCCCTGTTCCCTGTAGAAGCCCTGGTCCACCGCGGCCAGGTAGCCCGCGAACTGCCCCTGTTTGAACCATTGCAGCTGCAGGGTCACCTTGGTGAGGCCGTCGGCGGTGGTCTCGGAGCCACTGTCGGTGGTACTACAGCCGGTCAGCGCGGCGGCGGCCACGGCGACCAGCGCCAGCGCGGTGCGCAACCGGAGTGCGGTCTCGGTCATGGATTGATCTCCCTCATCGGATCGTGGACAGCAGTGGGGTTCGGGGTCGACGGGTGAGTTGTTCGAGCAGCAGGACGGCGGCCAGGAACACCAGGCCCACGCACATCGCACCGACGACGTAGGCCCAGGCCCGCGGATAGGCGGTGTTGGCCGCGGCGGAGGTGATCCGGCTGCCGAGTCCGTTCTGCAGGCCGCCGAAGTATTCGGCGATGATGGCCGCGATGACCGCGCCGGGGGCCGCGATCCGCAGTCCGGTGAACAGGTGCGGCAGCGCGGCGGGCAGGCGCACGGTGCGGGTGATCTGCCATCCCGACGCGGCGTAGGAGGTCATCAGGTCGGCTTGCACCTTCGGCACCTGCCGCAGTCCGCGAGCGGTGCTGACGAACACCGGGAAGAACACGACGATGGTGACCACGAGCCGTCGCGGCGTCTCGGTGGTGGTGGAGTACATCGAGTTCAGCAGTGGTGCCAGCGCCACGATCGGCACCGTGGCAGCGGCGGCGGCCAGCGGCGTCAGCAGCCCGTCGATCACGCCGAATCGCACCGCGAGAACGGCGGCGGCCAGGCCGAGCACCGTCCCGGCGACGAACCCGATCAGCGCGTTCGTGCCGGTGGCGAGCGAGGCGTCCAGGATCCGGCCCGCGTTCTCGACGAACTGAGCGGCGATAGCGCTGGGCGCGGGAAGCAGGAACGAGGGCACGCCCGCCACCACGGTGAGCACCTGCCACAGCGCGAGGACGACGATGCCGACCAGGACCGGCGGCAACCAAGTCCTCATCGCAGATCCCGTCCGGCCACGGCGGTGTCGTCGTGCTCGCCGCGCAGGGCCGCGCGCACCGCGGCGACGGCGGCGAAGAACTGCGCGGACGCCCGGACATCGGTGCCCGCCTCGCGATCCCAGCCGCCGGTCGCCACGATGTCACTGATCCGGCCCGGTCGTGCGGACAGCACCACCACCCGGTCCGACAGGTACACCGCCTCGGGAATCGAGTGGGTGACGAACACGACGGCGGCGCCGGTCTCCCCCGCGATGCGCAGCAACTCGCCCTGCATGCGTTCCCTGGTCATCTCGTCGAGCGCACCGAACGGTTCGTCCATCAGCAGCAGCGACGGTGTGCGGGCCAGCGCGCGGGCGATCGCGACGCGCTGTTGCATGCCGCCGGACAGTTCGGCCGGATACCGGTCGGCGAACTCGCTGAGCCCGGCCATGGCGAGCAGTTCGGCACTGCGCGCCTTGCGCTGCGCCTTCGGCACCTTGTGCAATTCCAGCGGCAGTTCGACATTGGCCGCGACCGTGCGCCAGTCGAGCAGACCGGCCTGCTGGAACGCGATGCCGTAGTCCTGATCGATCCGTGCCTGCCGCGCCGGCTTGCCGTGCACGGTGACACTGCCGCTGCTGGGCGTCTCGAGATCGGCGACGATCCGCAGCAGGGTGGACTTGCCGCAGCCGGAAGGTCCGATGAGCGAGACGAATTCGCCCGCCGCGACGGTGAGCGAGACATCGGACAGTGCCGTCACCGCACCGGCGGCGAAGGTCTTGCCGAGATGGCTCAGCTCGACCGCGGCCGAGACCGGTGACCCCGGGCTGCCGGGTTCGGCGACTGAGGTGGTCATGGGTACTTCTTCCTGAAACGTTGTCGTGGAGAGTGTTTCGGCGGCGCTCATCAGCCCTCGCTCACCGTGTCGGTGCCCGGCGGGTGGCTGTAGCGGCGTAGCGCCAGCTCCACCAGACCGACCAGCGCGGTGAGGACGACGCCGAGCAACGCGGCGGCGAGCACGGCGGCGTACAGCCGGGCCGCATCGCCGGTGGCCTGTTGGGAGAACACGATGATCTGGCGCCCGATCCCGCCCGCGGTGCCGGTGGAGATCTCGGCGACGACCGCGCCGATCACCGCGGCCGCCGCGGCCAGGCGCAGCGCCGGAATCAACGAGGGAACAGCGGCGGGAAACCGCAAGCGCGTCAACGTCGCCCACCACCCGGCCGAACAGCTCCGCATCAATTCGACCGAGGCCGCCGACGGCGCCTGCAGCCCGCGCAGCATCCCGATGGCGATCGGGAAGAAGGCGAGATAGGCCGCGATCACCACGATGCTCATCCACGGCCGCCACGGCTCACCACCGATGGACAGTTTGCCGCCCCAGGCCGCCACCAGCGGCGCGAGCGCGATCAGCGGAACCGTCTGTGACAGCACCACATACGGCAGCAGGCCGCGTTCGAGCCAGCCGAACCGTTGCATCGCGACCGCCAGCGCCACGCCGACCACCGCGCCCAGCAACAACGCGAGCAACGACAGACCCAACGTGAACATCGCCGTGCGCAGCAGTGTCGCGCCGACGGTGCCTTGACCGTCCGCGTCGCCGAGCACGGTGAACACCGCCCAGACGTGCGGGAGCGCGCCGTCGCTGGTGCGAGGGAGTACTCGGGTGCCCGCGATGCTCACGCCGTCGGCGGGCACCAGCACCTTCACCAGCTCCCAGATCACCGCCACGAGCACGAACGCGCTCACCCCGTAGACCGCGCGCAGCAACCGGGTCCGACCGGGCGTGGAGGCTCGGACCTTCTGCGGCACCACAGCTGTCGCCGGATCGATGGTCCCGGTGGTCACCGGCGCACTCCCACCGGCAATTGCCCGGCGATCATGACAGACCGGCCGCTCGGATCGCGGTGACCTGCCGATTCAGCCGCGGCAGCACCTGCTCGCCATAGGCCTCGAGCGTGGCCGTCTTGGCATCGTGCTGCAGATATACCGCGAACTGGCCGACGCCGAGCTGCTCGAGCTCCCACAGCCGGGCGAGCTGCTCGTCGGGGGTCCCGATCAGGCAGAACCGGTCCACGATCTCGTCGGGCACGAAATCGGCATGCGTGTTGCCCGCCCGCCCGTGCTGGTTGTAGTCGTAGCCCTGCCTGCCGGCGATGTAGTCGGTCAGCGCCGCTGGAACATCGCCGCCCGTACCGTATTTCGCGACGATGTCGGCGACGTGGTTGCCGACCATGCCGCCGAACCAGCGACACTGGTCACGGGCGTGTTCCAGGGCGGCCTGCGATCCGTCGGTGACGTAGGCGGGCGCGGCGACACAGATCTTCACCGACAGCGGATCTCGGCCTGCCGCCGCTGCCGCCGCACGCACCTTGCCGATGGTCCATGCGGTGATGTCGGGGTCGGCGAGTTGCAGGATGAACCCGTCGGCGACCTGCCCGGTGAGCTCGAGGGCCTTGGGCCCGTATCCGGCCACCCACACCTCGAGCCGCGAATCGGCGGCCCACGGGAATCGCACCTCGACGTCACCGACGCGGGCGCTGCGACCGTTGCCCAGTTCCCTGATCACCTCCACCGATTCGCGCAGGGTGGCCAACGTCGTCGGCTTGTTCCCGACGGTGCGGACCGCCGAGTCACCACGCCCGATGCCGCAGATCGTGCGGTTACCGAACATCTCGTTGAGCGTGGCGAACACGGACGCGGTCACCGTCTGGTCCCGGGTGGCCGGGTTGGTGACCATGGGCCCCACGGTCACCTTCCGGGTGGCGGCCAGGATCTGGCTGTAGATCACATAGGGCTCCTGCCAGAGCAGGTGCGAGTCGAAGGTCCACACGTGCGAGAACCCGTGGGTTTCGGCCACTCTGGCCAGTTCGATCACCCGCGACGAGGGTGGTGTGCACTGCAGGACGACTCCGATGTCCATCGGCACTCTCCGTTTCGGCAGTTGGTTTCTACAGCAGGTTCTGTGACAGGCCGCGCCGGAGGAACCGGCCGTGCCCGGCGCGGCCGTGGTAGGCGCCGCCGTCGACGATCACCCGGCCGCGCGACAGCACCGTGTCGACATGACCGTCGATCTCGAAGCCCTCCCACGCCGAGTGGTCCATGTTCATGTGGTGGGTCTTGCCGAGGCCGATGCTGGTGTGCCCGTTGGGGTCGTAGATCACGACATCGGCGTCGGCACCCGGGCTGATCACACCCTTGCGCGGGTACATGCCGAACATCCGGGCCGGGGTGGTGCAGCAGACCTCCACCCACCGTTCGAGCGAGATCCGCCCGTCCTTGACGCCCTGGAACAGCAGATCCATCCGGTGCTCGACCCCGCCGATCCCGTTCGGGATCTTGCTGAAATCGCCCACACCGAGCTCTTTCTGGTCCTTCATGCAGAACGGGCAGTGGTCGGTGCTCACCGCGGTGACGTCGCCGGTGCGGATGAACCGCCACAGCTCGTCCTGATGCCCCTCGGCGCGCGAGCGCAGCGGTGTCGAGCAGACCCACTTGGCACCCTCGAAACCCGGTGCGCCCAGCTGTTCTTCGAGTGAGAGGTACAGGTACTGCGGACAGGTCTCGGCGAACACGTTCTGCCCGTTGTCACGCGCGGTCACGATCTGCTGCATCGCCTGTTTCGCCGAGACGTGCACCACATACAGCGGGGCACCGGTCAACTGCGCCAGCATGATCGCGCGATGGGTTGCTTCTTCTTCCATCTGCCACGGACGGCTGGTGCCGTGGAAGTAGGGCGAGGTGTCGCCGCGCGCGAGGGCCTGTTCGACGAGAACGTCGATGGCGATGCCGTTCTCCGCGTGCATCATCATCAGCGCACCGAGGTCGCCCGCGGACTGCATGGCGCGCAGGATCTGGCCGTCGTCGGAGTAGAAGACCCCCGGATAGGCCATGAACAGCTTGAAGCTGGTGACGCCTTCGCTGACGAGTTCGCTCATCCCCTTGAGGGATTCGTCGTTGACGTCGCCGATGATCTGATGGAATCCGTAGTCGATCGCGCACTGCCCCGCGGCCTTGCCGTGCCATTCCGCGAGGGTGTCCTGCACCCGCTGGCCCGGTTTCTGCACCGCGAAGTCGACGATCGTGGTGGTGCCGCCCCAGGCCGCTGCCCTGGTCCCGGTTTCGAAGGTGTCGCTGGCCTCGGTGCCGCCGAACGGCAGCTGCATGTGCGTGTGCCCGTCGACACCGCCGGGGATCACGTACTTGCCGGTCGCGTCGATCACCGTGTCCGCGTCGGCCGCGAGATCAGCGCCGAGCGCGGTCGAACCCGGTTGCAGGACAGCGACAATCGTCTCGTCGTCGATCAGCACGTCGAGGAGCTGGGAACCGGTGGCGCTCACCACCGTCCCGCCGTGGATGAAGGTGCGCATCAGGGGTTCACCAACGGTCCGTAGGCCTCCGGGCGACGGTCGCGATAGAACGCCCATCTCTCGCGCACGATCTTGATCAGATCCATATCGAGATCACGGACAACCAATTCCGGCGAAGTATCGGAGGCGACCTCACCGACGAACTGCCCCTCGGGGTCGACGAAATAGCTCGTGCCGTAGAAGTCGTCATCGCCGTATTCGCTCTCGATGCCGACCCGGTTGATCGCACCGACGTAATACTCGTTGGCCACCGCCGAGGCCGGCTGCTCGAGTTTCCACAAATAGCTGGAAAGCCCCCTCGACGTCGCCGAGGGATTGAACACGATTTCGGCGCCAGCGAGGCCGAGCGCTCGCCAGCCCTCGGGGAAATGGCGGTCGTAACAGATATAGACACCTACTCTGCCGACCGCGGTATCGAATACCGGCCAGCCGAGATTGCCCGGCCGGAAGTAGAACTTCTCCCAGAATCCGGTCACCTGCGGGATGTGGTGCTTACGGTATTTGCCGAGGTAGGAGCCGTCGGCGTCGATCACAGCCGCCGTGTTGTAGAGCAGCCCGTCCATCTCGCGCTCGTACACCGGCAACACCATCACCATGTTCAGCTCGGCGGCCAGAGCCGCGAACCGTTCGGTCGTCGGGCCCGGTACCGATTCGGCGTACTCGTAGAACTTGGTGTCCTGCAGCTGGCAGAAATACGGGCCGTAGAACAACTCCTGGAAGCAGATCACCTGCGCACCCTGCGCCGCCGCCTCCCGTGCGTAGTCCTCGTGCGCCGTGGTCATTGATTCTTTGTCACCGGTCCAGGTGGTCTGGACGAGCGCCGCTCTGACGATTCCCATGCTTTGTTATACTGCACCTACAACTGATTCTGTTGTGTTACAAGAGCGCGGAAACAGTTTCGGTGCCGTAAACGTTGGCGTGCACCACGGATCGGCCGCGCACTACCCCGCAGAATGAGTCCATGACCGAAGCCTCGCCGACCGCACTGCCCGCGGACTTCGCCGGGGACCTCGACGAACGAACCGCCGCCGGGATCGCCGCCGCGATCGGTCGCCGCATCCGCTCGGGCGCACTCGCTCCCGGTACCCGGCTGCCCACCGTGCGCGAGGTGGCCCGCGAACTCCGGGTGTCCCCCGCCACCGTCAGCCAGGCCTGGCGCGCGCTGGCCGCGACCGGCGCGATCACCGCGCGCGGGCGGGCGGGCACGTTCGTCGGCGAGAGACTGCAGACGCCGATCGGACGGTATCAGCGCCTGCACTCGCACTCCGACAACGCCTTTCGCGTCGACCTGTCGCACGGCACCCCCGATCCGGCGCTGCTGCCCGACCTGGCCGCCGCCCTGCACGCGCTCTCGCGCGATACCGCGCCGGGCGATCTCTCGGCGCACTATCTCGGCGAGGCGGTGCTGCCCGCACTCGCCGAGGCGCTGCGTGCCGACTGGCCGTGGCCGTGCGAACGGCTGACCGTCCTCGACGGCGCCCTCGACGCGGTGGACCGGCTCCTCGCCGCGCACGTGCGCTTCGGTGACCCGGTGATCGTCGAGGATCCGTGCTTCCCGCCGTTTCTCGATTTGCTCGCCCGCCTCGGCGCGCGCCCGATCGCCGTCCGCCTCGACGAATCCGGCTTCCGGCCCGAGGAATTCGCGCGCGCGTTCGACGGACCGGCGCCGCGCGCGGTGATCCTGCAACCGCGCGCCCACAACCCGACCGGCGCCTCCCTCGGCGCCGCCAGAGTCCGCGAACTGGCGGCGATACTGCGCTCGTACCCCGCGCTGATCATCGAGGACGACCACTCCGCGGGCATCGCGACCACCCCGCTGCGCTCCCTGGCCGCGCGATTCCCCGATCGCGGGGTCTACATCCGCTCCTATTCCAAGTCCCACGGCGCCGATCTGCGGCTGGCCGTCGCGGGTGGTCCCGCGGCACTGCTGGATCCGGTGGTCGAACGCCGGATGCTCGGGCCCGGGTGGTCCAGCCGGCTACTACAGCGCGTGCTGTTGACGATGCTCCACGATGCCGGGGCGCGCGCTGCCGTCGCGGGCGCGCGCCTCGAATACCGCAGGCGCGCCACCGTTCTGCGCCGCGCGCTGGCCCGCCACGATGTCGTCGTGGCCGCGGGCGACGGCATCAATGTCTGGCTCCCGGTCTCCGACGAGAACGCCGCGATGATCAGCCTCGCCGCCGCGGGCATCAAGGCCGCGCCGGGCGGCCCGTTCGAAGCGGGCGAGCAGCCTGCCGGCGACCATCTGCGCCTGACGCTGGGCGCACTCGGCGACACCGACATCGCCTGGCTCGCCGCCGAGCTCGCCACCGCGGCGACCGCCACCCCGACCTACCGCCGCATCCGCAGATCCTGAACGCTGATCACGCCTGGCGCGGCGACGGCCTGGTGGGGCGGGGCTGGGCCCGCCGCACCCCGGCCGCCGGCCCACTCCGTCCACCGCTTCCGACGGGCGGCCGTGCGCGGTCACGTTGTGGCGCTACATCTCACGCAGGTCGGTCCACAGTTGCGACCACGGTCGCACCGGCAGTTCGCAGCGCCAGATCGTCACATCACGGGTGGCACCCGCGTAGCCGAGCCGGGCGTCGGCCCGGCCGATCGGCGTCACCGATCCGAAGTGCGCGCGCAACTCCTCGTGCTGCGCGCCGACATAGACCACCGTGGACGCCGAATCCGGTGGAGTGCCGAGATAGCCGTACCCACGACTCGGGCTGTACACCGCGGGCCAGCCGTACTGCTGCCGATAGGTCTCGAGTGCCCCTGCTTGCCAATAGGATTCGGCGACGATCACCGTGTGCGCGCGCTCGGCCGGTGACAATGTCCGGTACGCGAGGTCGGTGGACGCGGCCAGGTCGGACCAGCCGAACTTGCCGTGCAGCAGCAGGTCCGCGCCACCGGTGCTCGGCGGGATCGAGGACTCCGGCTGCCAGGGCAGCGACCACGCGGCGAGCGCGACCGAGAGCCCGATCACCGGAACCGCGGCGATCCGCTGCCACGTGGCCCTCGCCTCGACCAGCCCGACCGCCCCGGCCGCCATCGCGATCGGATAGATGCCGACGGCGTAGTAGGGCCGCCCGCCGGTCGCCACGAACGCGACCACGAGCAGCACGACCACCAGCCCGAAGAACCGGTAGGGGCGAAGCGATTCCGCACGGAACAACCGGATCGTGCCGTAGACCAGCAGGATCGCGCCGAGCAGTCCGGCCGCGAGCAGTGCGACCGGCACGAAGATCAACCGCCCGCCGATCATCTCCTGCTCGGCGCTGACCACGCCGCCCATGGCGAGCTGTGGCCATCCGTTCGCCGCCTGCCACAGCAGGCTGGGCACCATCGCGACCGCGGTGATCGCGGCGCCGATCCACAGCGCGGGCCTGCGCACCAGCTCACGGGGCCCGTAGACGAGCACGCTGACTCCGACGCAGATCCAGAAGAACGGGATGAGCCATTTGACCTGCATGTCGATCGCGGTGACGATGCCGGCCCAGATCAGCAACGCATCGGCGCGAGTCCGCACCCAGCGCACGAGCAGCCAGGTGATGAGCACCCACAGCGGCCCGTCGATCGCGTTGGTCGAGAGCTGGCTGCCCTGCACGAGCAGGAACGGTGACGTCGCGTAGGCGGCCGCGCTGATCAGCTGCGCGCCCCGCCCGCCCCCGAGCTCCCGTGCGATCGCCGCGGCGAGCACGATGCCCGCCACCGTGACCACCAGAGCCGGAAGTCGCAGTGCCACCAGCGAACCCGGTGCGAGCCAATCCATCGACCGGGCGATCAGCGGCAGCAGCGGGCCCTGGTCGGCGTAGCTGACCGCCAGGTGATGGCCGCCCGCCGCGAGGAAGTACAACTCGTCGCCGAAGAATCCGTACTGCCCGAGCACCGCGAACAAACCGATCGAGGCCACCAGTGCGATCGCACCGACGCCGAGCGTGGCGAACGACGGAACCTCCCGCGCCACACCGGGTTCCGTGGATACCGCAGTAGTCGTCATCGGTCGTCCTTCCTGGTCACCGCGTCGTATATCCGGATGAGGTGCGTGCGATACCGGCGCACATCGAAATCGGGATCTCGCACCGCCCGGACGGCGACGCCGTCGATCGAATCGCGGATCAGCCGCGCGAGCACGGTCGGATCGAAGTCACCGAACTCACCGGTGCGCTGCCCCTCGGCCAGCGCCGCGGCCAGCGGGGCGATGATCTCCCGCTCACCGTCGGCGGTGTCGAATCGCAGCGTGCCGTCCGGGCCGCGCACGTTGAGCACGATATCGCCGACGGCGGCCACGTAACTCTTGTTGTCGTCGATGAATTGCAGATTCGACGACAGGTAGGCGTGCAGGGCCGCCCGGTAGCCGTCGGCGATCGCCGCGGTGAGAATCGGCGCCATGAACTCCGATCCCGAGACGTAGAGCTGGGTGACGACTTGCGACATCAGCTCGTCTTTGCCGTCGAAATGGTAGGAGATCACCCCCTTCGAGATCCCGGCACGCTCGGCGATCCGGGCCAGAGAGGCGTTGGCGTACCCGAGTTCCGATACGACCTCGACGGTGGCGGCGATGATCTGCCGCCGTCGCGCCTCCTCGATGAACGAGCGCTGTTGCCCATCCGGCTTGTTTTCTGGCCGCATGGTCAGAATTTAGCACGAACGACCTGAAAATGCGCCCTAGATGACGTCAGCCTGGGCCGATGCGGCAGAATGAGGAATCCCTCCCGCGGAAAGGCAGCAGTGGTGACGCTCGACACGGCCCTCGACGACGCAATCGGTCGCATCCCGGCGCGCTAGTGACCGACCTCGGCGTCGGGCATCGCGTCGATGCATCCGAGTCACCAGCACCGTCGATCACCGGGAGAGCCCGTGTCCACCATCGCATGGACCGAAGAGCACAGTCAGCACACCGCCGTCTGGCATTCGGAGAACGGCGCGCCCGCGCCGCGCACCGTCACCACCGCCGACGACCGGCTCTCGGCCGATCACGCGTATCGCCGCATCAGGGCCGGTGAGGCACTGCTGTGGCAGGGCGATTACAACAATGGTCGCCAACTGTTACAAGCGCTGGGCCGGCGCGCCGATCGCAAGCCGGCGAGGAAGCCCGCAGGCGGTGATCTCGGCGCGCTCTACGAACACGAGCGAATCCGAAGGCGCACCCGGGCGGGCATTCTCGGCAGTCTCCTGATCCGGCTGGGCAAGGGCTACGAGCTCGATCTGCGCCGGGCTCCCGACGTGGCGGCGGCGTGCGAGGCGGCGTACGGTCCGGCGGACGCCGAACGCGTGGTCACCTTCACCGAACTCCTCGGTGTGGTGAGCGCCTACCGGTGGCAGCAGCAGGGTGTCGAAGTCCCCGCGCTCGGAGCGCGGGTGTACCCCGGATACGGCGTGTTCTCGCCCACCCGAAGCGAATACGTCGATCTCGTCGCCGACGCGCCACTGGATCCCGAAATCCGCACCGCGTTCGATCTCGGTACCGGCACGGGCGTACTGGCCGCGCTGCTCGCCACCCGCGGCGTCCCCGAGATCGTCGCCACCGACATCAACCCGCGGGCGTTGCGGTGCGCGAAGGACAACGCCGAACGGCTCGGCTTCGGCCGGACGATCGCCGTGACCGGACCCGCCCTGTACCCGCCCGGCCGCGCCGATCTCGTGGTGTGCAATCCGCCCTGGCTGCCCGGCGTACCGACGTCGGACCTGGAACGCGGTGTCTACGACCAGGATCAGTCGATGCTCACCGAATTCGCCCGCGACCTGCGCGTGCACCTCACCCCCCACGGCGAGGGCTGGCTGGTGCTGTCCGACCTCGCCGAACTGCTCGGCCTGCGCCCGCCCGACCACATCCCCCGCCTGCTCGACGACGCGGGCCTGTCCGTGCTCGGCAAGCTCACCACGCGGCCGCGCCATCCCCGCGCGACCGATCGCGACGACCCCCTCGCCGCGGCCCGCACCGCCGAGACGACCACACTGTGGCGGTTGCGGACTCGCTAGCGAAAACACAGGATTCTGTGTCGATCACACGACGAGCGGACCGGATCCGGTGGTCTGTCCCCACGCGAGCCGCTGCGACTGGCAGGATGCGCGGTACATCGTCCGGCAGCACCGCTCTCGAGGAGATCCCGCCAAGGTGACCAGCATTTCGCAGGACCGACCCTTCATTCGCGCGCTCGTCGGCGTCGGCATCGCCGCGGCCGCCCTGGTGGCACTCGCCCCCGCTGCGCAGACCGCACCGATGCGGCAGGCAGTGATCCCCGGCTGCGCACCCGCCGCGGCGGGTCAGCCCAACGGCAAGCAGTGGCCCACCGAACCGGCACTCACCATCGACACCGCGGCAAGCCACACCGCCACCCTCGACACCACCTGCGGCGCAGTCACGATCGCGCTCGATGCCGCCGCTGCCCCGCGCACGGTGAACTCGTTCGCCTTCCTCGCGAGCGAGGGCTACTTCGACCACACCCGCTGCCACCGGCTCACCACCCAGGGCATCTTCGTGCTCCAGTGCGGCGATCCCACTGCCACCGGCATGGGCGGCCCCGGCTACAAGTTCACCGACGAGAACCTCGCGGGCGCGGTCTACCCGGCGGGCACCGTCGCGATGGCCAACGCGGGCCCCGGTACCAACGGCAGCCAGTTCTTCCTGGTCTACCGCGACACCCAGCTGCCGCCGAACTACACCCCCTTCGGCACCATCACCGAGGGCCTGGACGCGCTGACCAACGTCGCCAACGCCGGTGTCGCGGGTGGCGGCGCCGACGGCACCCCGGTGGCCGATGTGGTCTTCAACGCCGTGACCACCACACAGGGCTGAGCAACGACTAGGGCCGCGCCTCCCGTTCGGGGAGACGCGGCCCTCGTCGCAGCAGGCTGGTTCGATCAGCCGGCGCTGATCGAACTGAACAGGTTCTGGATGGTCTGCAGGATGATCTCGGTCAGCAATTCAGCGGCGGAACCGGCCATGACAACGCTCCTCGTAAGTC
The DNA here is from genome assembly GCF_053608345.1 of Nocardia sp. NPDC055050. Lineage (NCBI taxonomy): Bacteria > Bacillati > Actinomycetota > Actinomycetes > Mycobacteriales > Nocardiaceae > Nocardia > Nocardia sp. NPDC055050. The sequence goes on along the minus strand of NZ_JBSGVG010000006.1, from coordinate 144,794 downwards.
CTCATCAGGTGAAACGAACAAGTGAAGCGTGCCCTATTCACTTGCCGCCGCGCAGCGTTTCGGTGAAAAAAAGTGCACAGAAACGCGAAGGCCGCGCCCCACCGGGACGCGGCCTTCGCGGTTCGTGACTACAGGTACTGACCGGTGTTGGACTCGGTGTCGATCGCCCGGCTGGCCGAGGCGTTCTTGCCCGTGACAAGCGTGCGGATGTAGACGATCCGCTCACCCTTCTTGCCCGAGATCCGGGCCCAGTCATCGGGATTGGTGGTGTTGGGCAGGTCCTCGTTCTCGGCGAACTCGTCGACGATCGAGTCGAACAGGTGCTGGATCCGCAGACCCGGGTTACCCGTGTCGAGCACCGACTTGATCGCGTACTTCTTCGCCCGGTCGACGATGTTCTGGATCATCGCGCCGGAGTTGAAGTCCTTGAAGTACAGGACCTCCTTGTCACCGTTGGCGTAGGTGACCTCCAGGAACCGGTTGTCGTCGCTCTCGGCGTACATCCGCTCGACGACCTTCTCGATCATCGCCTCGACGCACGCCTGCTTGTCGCCGTCGAACTCGCGCAGATCGCTCTCGTGCAGCGGCAGCGTCTCGGTGAGGTACTTCGAGAAGATGTCCTGCGCCGATTCCGCATCGGGGCGCTCGATCTTGATCTTCACATCGAGACGGCCCGGCCGCAGGATCGCGGGGTCGATCATGTCCTCGCGGTTGGACGCGCCGATCACGATGACGTTCTCGAGACCCTCCACACCGTCGATCTCCGAAAGCAGCTGCGGCACAACGGTGGTCTCCACATCGGAGGAGACACCGGAACCGCGGGTGCGGAAGATCGAGTCCATCTCGTCGAAGAACACGATCACCGGAGTGCCCTCGGAGGCCTTCTCGCGTGCTCGCTGGAAGATGATGCGGATGTGGCGCTCGGTCTCGCCGACGAACTTGTTGAGCAGCTCGGGGCCCTTGATGTTGAGGAAGAACGACTTGGCTTCCTTGGCATCCTGACCACGCGATTCGGCGATCTTCTTGGCGAGGGAGTTGGCCACCGCCTTGGCGATCAGCGTCTTACCGCAGCCGGGCGGACCGTAGAGCAGCACACCCTTGGGCGGGCGAAGCGCGTACTCGCGGAACAGATCCTTGTGCAGGAACGGCAGTTCCACCGCGTCGCGGATCTGCTCGATCTGACGGCCCAGGCCACCGATGTCGGTGTAGTCGACGTCGGGAACCTCTTCCAGCACAAGGTCTTCGACCTCGGCCTTGGGAACGCGCTCGAACGCGAAGCCCGCCTTGGTGTCGACCAGCAGCGAATCACCCGGGCGCAGTTTGCGAATCGGCGAATCGGGGTCTGCCATGTCGTCGTATTCGGCGATCTTGGACAGCGGACCCGACAGCCACACCACCCGCTCTTCGTCGGCGTGGCCGACCACGAGGGCGCGCCTGCCGTCGTCGAGAATCTCACGCAGCGTGCCGATTTCGCCGATGGCGTCGAAATTTCCGGCCTCGACGACGGTGAGTGCCTCGTTGAGGCGCACGGTCTGGCCGTATTCCAGTGCGTCGGCGTCGATGTTGGGCGAGCAGGTGAGGCGCATCTTGCGCCCGGAGGTGAAGACGTCGACCGTCTGATCCTCGTAGGCGTGGATGACGATGCCGTATCCGCTCGGCGGCTGGCCGAGACGATCGACTTCCTCGCGCAACGCGATCAGCTGCTGGCGCGCTTCTTTGAGCGTGTCCATCAACTTGCCGTTGCGGATGGTCAGCGAATCGATCCTGGCTTCCAATTCGCGTGCGCGATCCGGCGAATCGGCGAGTTGCCTGCGAAGAGCAGCCGACTCGGCGCGTACCGCCTCGAGCTCTCGCCAGGCCGCCGAATCCGAATTCTCGTTGGGGCTCATGATGCTGCTCCTCCCAGTCCCGGTCTATCAACGCTACCGGGCGCGGTCCGTTCTCGCTTTCCGACATGGTTTCGTCGTGATCACATCTTGTACGGTCGGTACGACATCAACCACACATTTGCACCTGTTAGGCTCCCCTAACACCCCGTACGGGGCACTCGCCCAACGAGTCGAAAGGTTGCTGTCCATGCTCCTTCCTCCCCGCACGATCCGTGTCACCGTCGCCGCCGCCGCTGCGGCGCTCGCCGTCACCGTCGGACTGACCGGTTGCGGCGATTCCGACGATTCCTCGACGAATGCCACCACGAGCAGTACCAGTATCGCGGCCGCTCCGTCCAGCGTTTCGGCAACTCCGGCACCTTCGGGTGACAACGCCGCGGCACCCACCGCCGATTCCCTGAAGGCGACGCTGATCAAGTTCGCCGATCCCGGAGTATCCACCGACGACAAGGCGAAACTGATCGTCAACGGCGACGCGCACAAGTCCAACATCGATCAGATGAACGGCATGCTCGCCGGCTACACCCTGACCTTCGCCGTCGACAACGTCGCGACCAGTGGTGACACTGCCACCGCCGATGTGACGATCACCTCTCCGCACGGCACGGCGCCCGCGTTCCCGGTCACCTGGCAGCAGGAGGGCGGCACGTGGAAGCTCTCCGACGCCAGCGGCTGCCTGCTGCTCGGCTTCGCCCAGGCTCCCTGCACGCCCGCCTGACCGATCGGCACGGCCCGGACGGCCCGCGGGTACCGTCCCGGCCGTACCGTCGCTGTGCACCGCACGCAGGCCGCAAGATCACCCGGGCTGGATCGATCGCCACCGACCAGCGGTCCACGCCCGCGTAGTTCCACTCAGCGACCGGGGTAGTTCCGCGCTGTGTCCGTGGCGCGAATTCTGCGATGGTCTCTGGCATGAGCGTTGTTCCCAGTGTCGCGGTGGTGGCCGCGAACACCCCGGCCGATCGGGACCGGTTCCTGGATCTGCTGCGGATCTCGTCGCTGGTGGTGGTCGTCGCCGGTCACTGCCTGATGCTGACCGTGACGGTGTCGGGCACCGAGGTGCGTTTCGGCAATGTGCTCGCCGATCTGCCGATGCTGCGCCCGCTCACCTGGGTTCTGCAGGTGCTTCCGCTGTTCTTCTTCGCGGGCGTGGCCGCGGGTGCGCGCGGCATCGGGCCGGGGACATCATGGGGCGCTTGGCTTTTCCGGCGCACCCAGCGGCTGGTCCGGCCGCTCGGCTACTTCGTGGCCGCCTCGGTGGCGCTGCTGGTGGTGGCCGATCTGGTGCTCACGCCGGGGTGGCATCGTCCGCTCGCGGTGACGAGCGTGCAGCTGCTGTGGTTTCTCGGCACGTACCTGGCGGTGCTGGCGTTCGTGCCGTTGCTCGCCGCGCGGATCACCAGCGGTGGCCGGATGTTCGCCGCGGTCGCGGTGATCGTGACAGGCACGGCGATCGTCGACGCGGTGCGGCTCACCGGCGGGCAGAGCGAGCTCGGCTACCTCAACATGGTCGTCTGGCTGGTGCCCGCGGTGCTCGGGATCGGGTATCTGCGTGGCCTGCTGCGCCGGCGGACCGCAGCGGTGCTGGCCGCGGCGGTTCTGGTCGTCGACGTGCTCTTGGTCCTGGTCGGCCCGTACGAGGTGAGCATGGTCACCGTGCCGGGCCAACGGCTGTCGAATCTGGCGCCGCCCTCGCTGCTGCTGGCCGGGCACGCGGTGATGCTGTGCTGCGCCGCCGTCGCCGTGGCGCCCTGGCTGCGCCGTCTCGCCGCCCGCCCGCGCGTCTGGTGGTCGACCGTCATCGGCAACACCGGGGCCATGACGCTGTACCTGTGGCACATGCCCGCCCTGCTCATCGTGCTCGTACTCAGCCACCTGGCGGGCGCCGACCGCGCCGCACCCACCGAATCCGGATTCTGGCTGCTCACGGCGGTGCAGCTCACCGCGACCGCCGCACTCACCGGCGCGCTGTTCCTCGGCCTGCGTGGCCTAGAGAACACACCGCTGCGCTGGTGGGACGGGCCGGTCGCGGCAGTGCGGGGCGTCCGCTCGGCCGCCACCGTGCTGACCGTGATCGCCGCCGGGATCGCGATCCTGCAAGCCACCCGATGGGGCCTCACCAGCGACGGTGGGCTCTGGTTCGCAGGCGCGGCGGCCGCGTTGCTCGCCGCCCGCCTGCTCACCCGCGCGTGATCAGCCCTTGGACGGGCGCCGCTGCGGCTTGGGCGTGACAGTGCCCTCGGCCAGCCGCCGCGCGCTCACCAGGAACGCGGTATGGCCCTGCATGCGATGCTCCGGGCGCACGGCCAGGCCGACGACGTGCCAGCCACGCACCATCGACTCCCACGAGCGAGGTTCGGTCCAGCATTCCTGCTCACGCAGCGCCTCGACCACCTTCGACAGCTGGGTGACGGTGGCGACGTACACCACCAGCACGCCACCGGGAACCAGCGCCTTCGACACCGCGGGCAACGCGTCCCACGGCGCCAGCATGTCGAGCACGACGCGATCGACCTGCGGGCCCTCGTACTGCGCCACGTCGGCGATCGTGATCGACCAGTTCGCCGGCCGCTCGCCGAAGAAGGTCTCCACGTTGCGGACGGCGTGCTCGGCGTGGTCGTCGCGGATCTCGTAGGAGATCACCTCACCCTCGGGACCGACCGCGCGCAGCAGCGAGCAGGTCAGCGCACCCGAACCGGCGCCGGCTTCCAGCACCCGCGCGCCCGGGAACACATCGCCCTCGTGCACGATCTGGGCCGCGTCCTTGGGGTAGATCACCGCGGCGCCACGCGGCATCGACAGCACGTAGTCGGTGAGCAGCGGGCGAAGGGCCAGATACGGGGTGCCGTTGACCGACTTCACCACGGTGCCCTCGTCGTTGCCGATGAGGTCGTCGTGCTTGATGCCGCCGCGATGGGTATGGAATTCCTTACCCTCCTCGAGCACCACGGTGAAGAGGCGTCCCTTACCGTCGGTCAGCTGCACGCGGTCCCCGATAGCGAATGGACCGGTTCGTCTGGCCGTCATTGATCTCCCGTTCTTCGAATGGACCTGTCAGCCTGCCAGGCGCCGCGGTTTGCGCGATCGACGGGTCAGCTATTTCGCGGCGGACGCGCGATCGTGTCGGTGTGTGCGGTTAACCTGCGAAACATGTCAGCGCCCTTGTCCGTGCCCCTGACCGACGACACCGCCGACGCGCCGGTGCATCGGTCGCGTCCGGCGTTGTCGCCTTCGCGGGCAAGCGATTTCAAGCAGTGTCCGCTGAAGTACCGGTTGCGGGCGATCGATCGGGTGCCGGAACCGCCGTCGCGAGCGGCAGTGCGCGGGACCGTGGTGCACGCGGTGCTGGAAGATCTGTTCGGGTTGCCCGCGGCCGAGCGTCAGCCGGCACGAGCCGCCGAGTTGGTGCCGGGGGCGTGGGAGCGTGTGCGCGCGGAGCGCGACGGGGTGGACGAGCTCGTCGCCGAGGGTGGTCCGCAGGCGCTGTTCGACGAAGTGCGCACACTGGTCGCGAGCTATTACGAGCTCGAGGACCCGCGCCGATTCGAGCCGCACGCGCTCGAGGAACGGGTCGAGGTCGACCTCGACGGTGATATTCCGCTGCGCGGTTTCGTCGACCGCATCGACGTGGCGCCCAACGGCCTGCTGCGCGTTGTCGACTACAAGACCGGTCGCTCCCCCGGCCCCCTGCACGAAGCGCGAGCGCTGTTCCAGCTCAAGTTCTACGCGCTGATGATCCTGCGCACCCGCGACATCGTCCCGGCCCAGCTGCGCCTGATCTATCTGGCCGACAAGAACATTCTCACCTACACACCCGAGCGCGAGGAACTGGACCGCTTCCAGCGCATCCTCACCGCGCTGTGGCAAGCCATCATCGACGCGGGCCGAACCGGGGACTTCCCGCCCACTCGCAACTCGATGTGCAAGTTCTGTGACTTCAAGCCCCTGTGCCCCGAGTACGGCGGCACGCCACCGCCCTACCCGGGCTGGCCGGTCCTGGCCCCGGCCCCTGCCGACCTGGTGACAGAACGTCTCCCCGAAGACGTATGACCGCACCCACTGTCCGGGTTAAGCTGCGCACACCCTATGCAACTCGTTGAATATGAGGTGAGCTGACAGATGCATCCTTTCCGCACGGCGGTCGAAGCACGAGACGAAGCGGCCATCGAGGCATTGCTGGCCGAGAACGTGGTCTTCACCAGCCCCGTCGCCTTCCAGCCCTATCCCGGCAAGGCCATCACCGCGGCCATCTTGCGCGCGGTGATCCGCGTCTTCGAAGACTTCCGCTACGTGCGTGAGATCGGCGAAGGGCGCGATCACGCCCTGGTGTTCGAGGCCACCGTGGACGGCAAGCACCTCACCGGGTGCGATTTCGTCCACCTCGACGAGGACGGCAAGATCGATGAGCTGATGGTGATGGTCCGTCCGTTGTCGGCCGCGACCGCACTGGCCGCGCGGATGGGCGCGCAGTTCGAACAGATCAAGGCCGAGGCGACCGCGAGCAGCCGGGCTGATTCCTGAGGCTGCCCGCGGCGGGCACTCAGACCGCGAAGTCGCGGAACAGCAGCACCGAAAGACCCAGGCCGACAGCGAGATTCACGACCGCCGCCGATCCGAAGACCACGATCGGCCGCCACCCGGCTTCGCGCAGCCCGCGCAGCGAGAACTCCAGACCGATGGAGACGAAGGCCAGGATCAGGAACCAGGTGCGCAGGTCGTTGATGACGGCGATGTGCGCGGCGCCGGTCTTCTTGTCGACCGACTGCAGATACAGCGTGCCGATGATCGAGGCGGCGATGAACCCGAGCACGAATTTCGGGAACCTGGCCCAGAATTCGCCGAGGCTCGGACGAGCGGCGCCCTCGGTACGATCCACGCGGAACGCGAACCAGGCGGTGAGCGCGATCGCCACGAGACCGATGAGTGCGTTCTGCGTGGTTTTGACGATCGTCGCGATCTGCAACGACTGCTCACCCGCCAGCGCACCCGCGGCAGCCACCGCGGCCGTGGTGTCGATATTGCCACCGATCCACGCGCCTGCCACCGCATCGGAAAGCCCGAAAACATCAGCGAGCCAAGGCAACAGGAAGATCGACGGCAGCGCGAAGATGATCACCAGCGACGCCGCGTAGGCGATCTGCTCGCGTCGTGCCTGCACCGCACCCGCCGCCGCGATGGCCGCGCTCACCCCGCAGATCGACACCGCCGACGACAGCAGCGCCCGCAACTTGTCGTCGAGACCGAGCACCCCGCCCAGCCACCAGGTGAACCCGAAGACAATGGTGATCAACGCCAGCGCCTGCACGATCGACGGAGCGGCCGCCGTCACCAGGATCTTCAGATTGATCGAAGCGCCGAGCAGGACCACCCCGGTCTTGATGAAGAACTCGGTCCGGAAACCGGCCGAAAGCCGGTCCCGCAGGCCGATCTTGCTCAGCACCACATTGCCGATCAACCCGATCGCGATCGCGTACACCGGATACTCGACCGTCTTCGCGACCCGCTTGAAGGGTGTATCCGCGGCCCACTGCGGAACATGGGTGTCGAAGAACCGCGTCAACGCGCCCAGCGCCAGCACCAGCACGATCCCGGCCACGATGTCGCGCACCACAGGCCGCGCATTCGCCTGCAACGCCGCGGTTTCCGACGTCGTCCCGGTCTCCCCCATCACGGCACCAGCCAGTCGGGGATCGCGCCGACCAGTACCAGACCGATCAGGACGAGCCCGACGACAGTAGCCAACCAGTCTTCGTTCCAGCTGAATGCGCTGCCCGGCCGAGGCTCGGGCTGTGTCTGCGACACGGTGACTCCTTGCTGTTCCTCATCGAGAAAACGCAAGGTAGCAACGGAATCGCGAGGGCACACCGATTGCGTTCAGCCTGAGCGGATCTCGCCGCTGACCGAATGATCGGTGACATGATGTACGAGGGGCAGGCCTACTGCAGGCGACGATCCTCTTCTTCTTGCAGGCGGCGGCGTTCCTCTTCGCGCTCGACCTGCTCCTTCTCGATCTTCTCTTCGTGCTCGTTCTTGTTCGACATGTTCGCCCCGATCACTGATTGTCCGGACAAATCTGCGATTCCAGCCTACTCGCGGCGAGGTATCCATCGCGGGGTCGAAGCGACCACGACTACCCTCGGTCCGTAGGGGAATCCCCTCGGTAGCGACCTGTCGGTGCACCGCCGTAGCGGGTTGTCATCCATCGAGCTGAGGAGACAGATGAATCGCACCATGTCCAGAACCATGGCCGTCGCGGCTGTCGCGGTGTCGATCGGGATCTACCCGACCGTGGCATCGGCCGAGACGTCAGCGGGGCCGCGGATTGCGCAACCGGTGATCGGCGGTTACCCGACGGCGCCGTTCGACCCGATCTGCCCGTTGTGCTTCATTCGTGAGGCGCTCGAGAGTCTGTCGGCGAAGTAGGAACGCCGAAAGCTCCACCTGCACGAAAGCCCCCCACCTGGATGAACACAGGTGAGGGGCCTCCGGTCGTCAGGGCTCAGAAAGCCCGGCAGGAGCGGATGTCGGTGGCGAGGATGGCCTTGGCGCCGAGGTCGGCGAGGCGGTCCATCAGTTCGTTGCCCTGCTTGCGGGGAACGAGGGCGCGCACGGCGACCCACTCGGGATCGGTCAGCGGCGAGACCGTCGGTGACTCCAGCCCGGGGGTGATCGCGACGGCCTGGTCGAACAGCGACTTGGGGCAGTCGTAGTCGAGCATCAGGTACTGCTGGGCGAAGACGACGCCCTGGATGCGGTTGATGAGCTGGTTGCGGGCGCGGTCGTCGCGGTCGGACCCGGTGCGTTCGATGAGGACGCCTTCGGAATCGCACAGGGACTCGCCGAACGCGACCAGGTTGTGCTGACGCAGGGTGCGCCCGGATCCGACGACGTCGGCGATGGCGTCGGCGACACCGAGCTGGATCGAGATCTCGACCGCGCCGTCGAGGCGGATCACCTCGGCGTCGATGCCGAAGCGGGCGAGGTCGGCGCGGACCAGGTTCGGGTAGGAGGTGGCGATGCGCTTGCCCGCCAGATCCTCGACCTTCCAGTCCTCGCCGGCGGGGGCCGCGTAGCGGAAGCTGGAGCGGCCGAAACCGAGCGAGAGCCGCTCGCTCACCGGGGACCCGGAGTCCAGCGCCAGATCGCGGCCGGTGATGCCGAGGTCGAGCTCACCGGAGCCGACGTAGATGGCGATGTCCTTGGGACGCAGGAAGAAGAATTCGACCTGGTTCGCGGGATCGAGAACGGTGAGATCGCGGGAATCGGTCCGCTTGCGGTATCCGGCCTCGCTCAGGATGGAGGTGGCGGCTTCCGACAGCGAACCCTTGTTGGGAACTGCGACGCGCAACATGGGAATGGGGTCCTTTCGGGGAAGTGAGAAACGTGTCGATCGGGACGGATCAGCCGTCACAGATGTCGGTACACGTCCTCGAGCTTCAGCCCGCGACCCAGCATCATCACCTGGAGCCAGTACAGCAGCTGGGAGATCTCCTCGGCGAGCGCTTCATCGCTCTCGTGCTCGGCGGCCAGCCAGATCTCGCCGGCCTCCTCCAGGACCTTCTTGCCCTGGAAATGAACGCCTGCGTCCAGCGCGGCCACGGTGCCAGAGCCCTCGGGACGGGTCTGGGCACGCTCGGTCAGCTCGGCGAACAGGGATTCGAAGTTCTTCACGAGTAGAGATTGTTTCATACCCGACCCAGCGGTTTTCCCGGCGCACCGCGCGGTGCGGCACGCCGGGAAACGATCACGCCGGTTGAGCGAGCAGTTCGCGCAGGTCGGCTACGGCGGTGCGCAGGTGATCGGCGAAGGCGTACATCTGGTCGGACACCGATTTGGGGGTGGCCAGGTAGATGTTCCACCGATCCGGCAGCAGCACGTAGGCGATGCCGATGCAGCGCGGGCTGGTCGAGCCGAAGCCGAAGTAGCGGATGTACTTCGACGGGGCCGAGCTGGTCGAGAGGTAGTCGTCGCGCATGATCGTCCAGCCGGGGCTGTCGAAGAGCGCGATCCGCTCCTCGGCGACGCCGAGCTGTTCGCCGCGGCGGCGCTGGATCCACTCCAGTTCCCACAGGTGCTGCTCGGGTGCCTGCCCGGCTTGGCATTCCTTGGCCCGCGCGACGTGGGCGGACGCGGCGGTGCGCGCCGCGGCCAGCTTGGTCGCGGGGTCGGCGTCGCCGGACACCATCGCGTCGACGAACGCCACCATCTCCGGGGTCACCACGCGCATGGCCTCGGTGCGGCCGTTGCGGAACTGCCGGGTGGCGATGGATTCGTAGGTGGCGCCGGTGAGCCCCTTGCTGCGCCGGTGGGCGAGCTGGTAGCTGAGCTGAGCGAAGGCATCGGGTGAGATGCCCAGCTTCTTGGCCTCGCCGGTGCCGAAGTCGTCGAACGACACCAGCGAGGTGGCCGTGTCGGCGGCGAAGCGGGCGAAGTCGGCGCCCGCCGCGGCGATGTCGGCGCGGGCGGCGGAGTCGAGCACGAACTCGATCGGCTCCACCGAGGGCAGCCCCTGCGATTGCGCGCCGCTGGTCGCCGCGTGGTCCTGGGCGGTCCGCTCGAGCAGCGCGTCGACGAACGACAGCACGGTGGTGCCGTCGAGTCCGCAGTGCTCGATGTTGATGCCGGACTGACCGTCGGCGAAGACGATGAACGTCACCGACTTGTCGAAGTAGCGATTGCCGCTGTCGCCGTGGAGCAGCTGATCGCAAGCGTGCAGTTCGTCGCGCGGGGCGAAGTCTTCCAGGCACACCGAGAACAGCGCCGTCTCCACCGCGTCGAAGGCCTCGACATTGGCGGGCTCGGTGCGCAGCACTTCCCGGCTGCGCGCCCATGCCGCACGGGCTTTCGTGGTGAGATGGCCGACCGAGGTGTCGGTCGCGGCGGGTTTGGTACCGCCCTTGATCACCGCGCGCAGCCCGTCGACCACGTCGTCGAACGCGTACGGCGCGCCGTCGGGTCCGATGACATCCATCCGGAAGATGTTGCCGCGGTAGAAGACCGCGATGTGCCGGGCATCCGAGGGGCCGGGCCATTCCGGGCTGTAGGGCTTGCGGACGCTGTCCTGGATCTCGCCGGGAATCCGGGTCTCGGAGAACAGGTACTTGTTCTGCCACATCGACAGTGCCTGCCCACGCTGGGTCACCGGCGCGATCTTCTCCGCGTCCAGTGCCAGCTTGTAATCGACGGCCGCCCCGATGATGGCGGCTGCCCGCTCGGTCTGCCCGGCGAGGGTCGACGCCGCCAGGGGGGTGTCGTCGCGGAACAGGAACACGAAGTTGGCGTTGATCGCGATCCGGTCGCGGCGGCCCAGATACCGGGACGGCCAGAATTCGTCGAGCCAGCTGCCGACGCCGGGGGTGGCGTCGTAGTCGGCCAGGGCGGCGTGCAGCGCGCGCCCCGCCCCACCGGGGCGCAGCAGCTCGGCTACCGCGCCCTCGGTGGTGGCGTAATCTTCGGCGCCGAGCAGGGGCTGACACCACTGCAGGAACCGCGCGCAACTGTCGTCCAGACTCGGCAGCGGTACCCGGGGCAGCGTGTCTTCGGCGGCGAACGTGGGTTGGTTCAATCCAAGTCCTCAGGTCTCGATGGGATGCGGGCGGGACAGGAACAGGTTGGCGTAGAGCCAGCCTTCGGCTTCGTGGTCGGTGGTGTCGATTCCCTTGGCCGCCAACGCATCCAGCACTTGTTCACGTTCCTGCGACGAGGCGAACCTCCGCTGCTGGAACATACCGGGACGTTGCTCGCTGCGATAGCCGAGCGCGGCCAATTCCTCGGCGATGGGACCGAAATCGAACATCCGCAACACGAAATGCGCCATCCACGGTCGCTTGCGCGGATCTGCTTGGGCGACCCTGGACAGGGTTTTCTCGGTGATGTAGCCGACGCATCCGGTGGAGATCACCAGATCGGCGGAGGCGAGCACACGGCGCTGTGCCTCGGTGGGCTCGGTGGCCTCGAGGTCGGCGTGCACGTAGTCGTGCAGGAGTCCGGCGGCGTGGGCGTAGGTCAGCGCCGGGCGTGCGGCGTCCATCCCGATGAAGCGTACGTCGGGCATCAGGTCGCCGCGCAACCGCTCCCGGTCGGCGGCGATCAACCCGATCTTGTCGGTGTCGACGTGATCGCGGTAGTGCCCGGCCAATTCGTCGACGGTGGTGCCGGTGCGCAGCAGTGCCGCGTTCACCCCGTAGGAGCACCCGAGGTCGAGCACCGTCGGGATCCGGCCCGGCCGAGCGGCCCGCAGCTGGCGCAACTGCTCGGCGAAGTGCGGCTTCGCCAGTTCCGGGATCCGGTAGTCCAGCTCGTTCATCCGCGCGAAGTACGCACGCGGATCCGGACTTTCGTAGATGTCGTCGAAGGATGCTTTACCGGTGGTGTGCAACGGAACGGACATGGGCGGTTCCTCTCAGTCGAGCAGTCGGTCACCTCGGACGGCGTCGGCCGCGGCGGCCACGTGGTCGGGCAGGACACGGCCGAACAACTGCCTGGTGCGTTCGACCGTGCCGATCACCCCTGGACGGTCCGTGTAGGCGAAAATCGCCGAATGTCGTTGGCTCGCACCGGCCACCTCGGTGACGCGGTGCAGGGAGAAGCGGCCCTTGAACAGCTGCAGATCGCCGGGGCGCAGTTCCAGCGCGCGAATGAACCGGGTGCCGTCACCGGTGAGCACGGCGCGCACGTCGTCGAGGTGCTCGGCGTGCGGGTCGCGGATGTTGGGGCAGTACTCGAACACGCCGCCGGCGTCGGGCTTGCGCGTGAGCATGCTGACGGTGAATTCGTTGGTGTCGAAATGCCACGGATGCGACATCCCCGGCTCGACCACGTTCAGGCACAAACCTGCCAGTGGGTCGGCGAATTCGTGCAGATCCTCGAGTTCGAAACAATCGGCGACGAAGCGCTGGAACACCGGGTCGGTGTAGAGGCGCTGGATCAGCGCCTCGGCGGGGATCCGGTCGCGGGCCACGAACGCGTTTCCGCGGTCGAGCACGATCCGCGCCGGATGGCCTGCGGGCAGGTCGGCATCGAGGGGAATGTTGTAGGCGTTGACCCGCTCCACCTTGTAGTGGGCGTGCGGCGCGATCGCCTCCCCCTCGGCGCGCAGTGTGTCGAGCAGCTGCGGGCGGATGAACTCGCGCAGCACCGTACAACCGTCCTCGGCCAGCTCGGCGCGGGCGGCGTCGATAGCCGCCTGCCTGCCCGAACCACCGAGATCGGTGAGTGGATACCGTGCGATGTCGACGATTTCGTCAAGCCCCCGCGTGCCCGTCATGTACCCAGTTTGCGGGAATATTCGGGCGAGCGCCCGCGGTTTCGACAAATCGGGCATATCCCGGGAAGATCACAATCGGGCGAAATCAACTGTGCGGCAACAGTTTTCGTAGATTCAACCTGGGTTTCGGTACTATCACGGTAGGCTATTACGCCCTATCACGCGCCGCTGTCGAAAGATTCACACGCGTGCGTCGAGTGCGACTCGCAGATCGTCGACCGACAAACCGATCAGCGACTCCCGGAATACCCGCCCCGGCGCCTCGGGAACCGCGATCTCGCACGGAATCACCAGCAGACCGCAGCCCGCGCCCTGTGCCGCGAGCGAACCGGTCGGCGAGTCCTCGATCGCGACACAATCACCCGGGTCGACCCCGAGCAGTTCCGCGGCGCGGCGGTAGATGGCCGGATCGGGCTTGCCGTGCGCCACCTCGTCACCGCAGACGGAGGTGTCGAAGAAGTCGCGGCCGAGGGTATCGAGGCCGTATTCGGTGAGCGAGCGCTTGGTGTTGGTCACCAGTGCGGACTTCATGCCCGCCTCGCGCACCATCGCCAGCGCGTCCTTGGCGCCGGGACGCCACGGGATCGGGCCGAGCATCAGCTCGGTGACCCGGCGCTCCAGGAACTCCCCCGCCTCGACGATCGTCTGCGGCGACGGGTCGAGGCCGATACCGTCGAAGAGCATGCGCAGCGCGTTGGGGCCGGAGGCGCCGATCAGGGCGTGGCGGACCTCGTCGGTCAGCTCGCGACCGTGTTCGCGGGCCAGTTCACGAACCGCGATGTCCCACAGCTTCTCCGAATCGAGCAGCGTGCCGTCCATGTCCCACAGCACCGCGGCCGGTCGCGCGCTCACCTGTTACTCGCCTCGTTCTCGTCACACATCGCCGAAGTGCCCGGCGCTCGCCGGACCCCGTTCAGGGTAACGGGTCCGCCTCAGACGCCCGATCCGGCGATCTGCAGGTTGCCCGCGTCGCCGGAGACCTGGATCCACCGGTTCTCCGAGGTCACGGTGCCATTGGCGAGCTGATAGGTGAGCGTGACGACCGCGCGGTTCGGCCCGCTGGGGGTGATCGAGCCGACAGTCACCGACCGCACCGACGACCAGAACGACGAGTACTGCCCGAACCCGCCGGTCTGCGCCTGGTAGCCGGGAGCGAGCTGCGCCCACGCCCCGCCGATATTGCCGGGCAGCATGCCGTAGTACCCGGCGATGAACTGGTTGATCCGGTCCGGGGTGGGCGGACCGAACGGCGTGGTGGTGATGGTCGTGCTGGTCGGTTTCGCGGTGGTGGGGGTCGGCTTGGCGGATGTGCTCGTCGGGGTCGCACCGGCGCTCGTCGCACCGCTCGGCAGGGCTTCGGGCGGGGCAGACACGGTGATCGTTTCCTGCTCGGGCACGATGACGACCGTGCTCACCTTGCCGTCGACCACGGTCGTGACGGTGACCGGCGATGCCGGGACCTGCGCCTGCCGATCGGAGTCACCGCCCCGGTCACGGGTGACCACCAGCACCACCAGCATCACCGTGAAGGCGGCGACGGCCGCGGCCAGCAGCAGCACGGCGCGGCTGTTGTTCGCGCGGTCGGTGCGCGACGGCGGGACGGGGAACGCCGGATGCAGGCCGGAGCCGTCCGTCGGCCCGGCCGCGGCCTCGGCGCGCAGCTGCGCCTGGGCACCGGCGCGTTCGACACCGTCCGCGGCCGAGGACGCGGCGTCGCGCGGCCGGACGAGGCCGGGATCGCCTGCCGCCGCCTGCCGCACCGCGCCTGCCTGCCCGGCCCCGCCTGCCGCCGCTCGGCCGATTGCCCCGTCCGCTCGGCTCGCCGCGTTGCCGCCCGCGCCCGACGCCGCACTCCCGCTCACGTCCGACGCATGCGGTGCGCCGGTCGAATTTCGGCCCGAGATGGCCGAGCGGGCAGCCTTGGCCTTCGCGAGACCACTGCCGAACAACGCTGCCGCGCCCGACTTCGCCGTCGCGCCCCCGTTCGCGGGTGCGCCGGCCGGCGGAATCAGCGACGTGGCCGCCTCGCTCATCGGCAGAATCTTCGTGGCCGAGGCGGGCAGTGCCGGAACACGGCCCGCCGCAACGTCTTCCAGCGCGACCCGGGCCTGCGCCATCGTCGGCCGGTCGTCGGCGGACGCGGTCAGCAGCCACATCAGGACCGGAACGAGCGGGCCCGCGTTCTTCGGCTCGGGCACCACACCGCGGGCGACGGCGTGCAGCACAGCCAGAGGGTTGTCGCCCTCACCGAACGGCGGAGCGCCTTCGGAGGCGGCGTACAGCGTGGACCCGAGAGCGAACACGTCGGCGGCGGGTTTCGGGTTGTCGCCGCGGGCGATCTCGGGCGCCAGATAGGCGGGGGTGCCCGCCAGGAAGCCGGTGGCGGTGACGGTGACGTCGCCGGTCGCGTGCGAGATGCCGAAGTCGGTGAGTTTGACCGTGCCGTCGTCGCCGACGAGCAGGTTGGCCGGTTTCACATCACGGTGCATGATCCCGGCGTCGTGCGCGGCCGACAGCGCGGCGGCGGCCTGGGCGCCGATCCCCGCCACCTCGATCGGCGGCAACGTCACCCCGCCCGCCAGCTTCACCGCGAGGCTCGGCGCGTTCATGTATTCCATGACCAGCCACGGCTGGCCGTCCTCTTCGGCGACATCGAAGACGGTGATGGCGTTGGGATGGTGCAGACGGGCCGCGATCCGGCCCTCCCGCATCGCACGCAGTTTTCCTTCGAGTGCTTGCGTACCGGTGAGACCGGGTGCGAGCAGCACTTGCTTCACCGCGACAGTGCGCCGCAGCCGGACATCGGTGGCGCGCCACACGACCCCCATCGCGCCCGTGCCGATCGGGTCGGTGAGTCGATAGCGTCCCGCGATCAACCGATCCGATGTCATATCGTGTGCCCCTCCTGCTTACCGCTGAGTCGTCTCGCCCTCCGCGCCACAGCGGGATGAAACTTTCGAAAATCCTACGTGCTGAACTGCTTCGATCCTGTTGCGGGACAGCCCGGTCCATGGACCCAGCGCCGCATCGTGACCAGACTCACATGCGTCGCAACGACAATCGGACCGGTCCGCGGGACCGGTCCGATCTGCCGACGCGTGTATCTCTGTGCCTGCAGTCTCTCAGGCGTTGAAGTATTTCGCCTCCGGATGCAGCAGCACGAACGCGTCCGTCGACTGTTCGGGGTGCAACTGCAGTTCCTCCGACAGCGTCACCCCGACCCGGCCGGCGTCGAGCAGGTCGACCAGTTTGGCACGATCTTCCAGGTCGGGGCAGGCACCGTAGCCGAAGGAGTAGCGAGCGCCCCGGTAGCCGAGCTTGAAGTAGTCCTGGATGTCGGCGGGATCGTCGGCGGCGACGGACTTGCCGTCGACGGTCAGTTCCTCGCGCACCCGGCGATGCCAGTACTCGGCCAGCGCCTCGGTGAGCTGCACACCGATGCCGTGCACCTCGAGGTAGTCGCGGTAGTTGTCGGCGGCGAACAACGCGTTCGCGAAGTCGGCGATCGGCTGCCCCATCGTCACCAGCTGGAACGGCAACACGTCGACCTGTCCGGTCGCACGAGCCTGCTCGCGCGAGCGGATGAAGTCGGCGATGCACAGGAACCTGTCGCGCTGCTGACGCGGGAAGGTGAACCGATACCGTTCCGGCGCATCCGGATTCGGCTCGGTCAACACGATGACCTCGTCGCCCTCCGACACCGCCGGGAAGTACCCGTAGACCAGAGCCGCGTGCTGGAGCACACCCTCGGTGGCGAGCCGGTCGAGCCAGGCGCGCAACCGCGGCCGGCCCTCGGTCTCCACCAGGTCCTCATAGGTCGGCCCGTCCCCGGCCCGCTGACCGCGCAGACCCCACTGGCCGAGGAACAATGCCCGCTCGTCGAGCAGACCCGAATACTCCGCCAGCGGCAGACCCTTGATCACCCGGGTGCCCCAGAACGGCGGCGTCGGCACGGGCAGATCCGCGGCCACATCGGAGCGTTCGGGCACCACGATCGGCACCTCGGCGGCCTTACGCTCGGCCGCGATCCGCTTGGACCGCTCATGACGCGCCTTGCGCTCGGCGGCCTTGTCCTTGGCGGCGATCGCCGCCGGGCTGTCCGGGTCGAGCCCGCCGCCACGCTTGACGGTCATGATCTCGTCCATCAACCGCAGGCCCTCGAAGGCGTCACGGGCGTAGTACACGTCGCCGTCGTAGACCGCGGTGAGGTCGTTCTCCACGTAGGAACGAGTCAGCGCGGCGCCGCCGAGCAGCACCGGGAACTGTTCGGCGACACCCTTGGAGTTGAGTTCACCGAGGTTCTCCTTCATCACCACGGTCGACTTCACCAGCAGCCCGGACATGCCGATCACATCGGCCTTCTTGTCCTGCGCGGCGTCGAGAATGGTGGCGATGGGCTGCTTGATACCGAGGTTCACCACCTCGTAGCCGTTGTTGGACAAGATGATGTCGACCAGGTTCTTGCCGATGTCGTGGACATCGCCCTTCACCGTGGCCAGCACGATCCGGCCCTTACCCGCGTCGTCGGTGGCTTCCATGTGCGGTTCCAGGTGCGCGACAGCGGTTTTCATCACCTCGGCCGACTGCAACACGAACGGCAGCTGCATCTGGCCCGAACCGAACAGCTCACCGACGGTCTTCATGCCCGAGAGCAGGGTCTCGTTGATGATCTGCAGCGGCGGCACGGTCTGCATCGCCTCGTCGAGATCGTCACCGAGACCGTTGCGTTCACCGTCGACGATGCGCCGCTCGAGACGCTCGAACAAGGGCAGCAGCGCCATTTCCTCGGCGCGCGAGGCCTTCGACGAGGCCGTCGAGACACCCTCGAACAACGCCATCAGCTTCTGCAGCGGGTCGTAGTCCTCGGTGCGGCGGTCATAGATCAGATCGAGGGCCACCTGCTGGTGCTCGTCGGGGATCCGGCTCATCGGCAGGATCTTCGACGCGTGCACGATCGCCGAATCCAGTCCCGCTTCGACACATTCGTGCATGAACACCGAGTTCAGCACCTGCCGGGCGGCCGGGTTCAGACCGAAGGAGATATTCGACAGGCCCAGGGTGGTCTGCACCTGCGGGCGGCGGCGCTTGAGCTCGCGGATGGCCTTGATCGTCTCCTCGCCGTCCTTGCGCGACTCCTCCTGCCCGGTGCCCAGGGTGAACGTCAGGGTGTCGATGATGATGTCGGACTCGGCCAGGCCCCAGTTGCCGGTGATGTCGTCGATCAGCCGCTCGGCGATCGCGACCTTGTGATCGGCCGTGCGAGCCTGACCCTCTTCGTCGATGGTCAGCGCGACGACGGCGGCACCGTGCTCGGAGACCAGCCGCATGATCTGCTGGAACCGCGAATCCGGGCCTGCGCCGTCCTCGTAGTTCACCGAGTTCACCGCACACCGGCCACCCAGATGCTGCAGACCCGCCTGCAAGACCGGCACCTCGGTGGAGTCGAGCATGATCGGCAGCGTCGAGGCGGTGGCCAGCCGTGAGGCCAGCTCGTTCATGTCGTCGGCACCGTCGCGGCCCACGTAGTCGACGCAGAGGTCGAGCATGTGCGCGCCGTCGCGGGTCTGGTCCTTGGCGATCTCGAGGCACCGCTGCCAGTCGGCGGCCAGCATCGCGTCACGGAAAGCCTTGGAGCCGTTGGCATTGGTGCGCTCGCCGATCATCATGATCGACGCGTCCTGCTCGAACGGCACCGCGGTGTACATGCTCGAGACGGCAGGCTCGTGCTCGGGGTGGCGACGATCCTCGATCGCGGGCAGCGTCTTCTCGACCTCACGCACCGCCTCGGCGACCTGGCGAATGTGCTCCGGGGTGGTGCCACAGCAGCCACCGACCAGCGAGAGCCCGAACTCGGACACGAACCCGCTCATCGCGACAGCGAGCTCTTCGGGGGTGAGCGGGTACTCGGCGCCGTTGGCACCGAGCACCGGCAAACCGGCGTTCGGCATCACCGACACCGGGATGGTGGCGTGGCGCGACAGGTGCCGCAGGTGCTCACTCATCTCCGCGGGCCCGGTCGCGCAGTTCAGCCCGATCATGTCGATGCCGAGCGGTTCCAGCGCGGTGAGCGCCGCGCCGATCTCACTGCCGACCAGCATGGTGCCGGTGGTCTCCACCGTGACGTGGGTGATGATCGGGATCCGGCGGCCCGCCGCGATCATCGCCCGGCGACTGCCGGTGATCGCGGCCTTGACCTGCAGCAGGTCCTGGCAGGTCTCGATGAGGATGGCATCGGCACCGCCGTCGAGCATGCCGAGCGCGGCTTCGGTGTAGGCGTCGCGCAGCGCGACGAACGGCGCGTGGCCCAGGGTCGGCAGCTTCGTGCCGGGGCCCATCGAGCCGAGGACATAGCGCGGGGTGCCGTCGGCGGACGGACCCATCTCGTCGGCGACATCGCGGGCGATGCGGGTGCCGCGCTCGGACAGATCGCGGATCCGGTCGGAGATGTCGTAGTCGGCGAGGTTGGGCAGGTTGCAGCCGAAGGTGTTGGTCTCCACCGCATCCGCGCCCGCCGCGAAGTAGGCGCGGTGAATCTCGGCGAGCACATCCGGGCGGGTGTCGTTGAGGATCTCGTTGCATCCCTCGAGGCCGCGGAAGTCGTCGAGCGACAGATCCGCGGCCTGCAACATCGTGCCCATCGCGCCGTCGCCGATGACGACACGCCGCCGCAGCGTGTCGAGGAGCGTGGTATCGAACCCGGTGGGCAAGGACGCAGACATGATTCAAGACTAGAGGGCGCCCCCGACGAACGAGACCACTGTGGGTGAATCGAGTGGCCTGCGCCACTGTTCCCGGTGGAAACACGCAACACCGTCGGTCACCGCAAAACAATTCGCACAAGACACTAGGCTGACCGGGTGGATGCCAGTGAGACCCCCGGGACGGAACTGCCGACGTTGCGCAATCCCGTCATGGTTGCCGCCTTCGAGGGCTGGAACGACGCCGGCGATGCCGCCAGTGGCGCCATCGAACATCTGGAGTTGATCTGGGATGCCGAGCCGCTGGCCGAACTCGATTCCGAGGACTACTACGACTACCAGGTGAACCGGCCGACAGTCCGTCAGGTCGACGGGGTGACCAGGGAGATCCAGTGGCCCTCGACGATGCTGTCGGTGTGTTCCCCGCCCGGAAGCGACCGCGACGTGGTGTTGCTGCGTGGCATCGAACCGAACATGAAATGGCGCAGTTTCTGCGACGACCTGCTCGAGTTCATCGAGCAACTCGGCGTGGAGACGGTCGTGATCCTCGGCGCGCTGCTGGCCGATACCCCCCACACCCGGCCGGTGCCGGTGACCGGCTCGGCCTACAGCCCCGAGGCCGCCGAGCGATTCAGCCTGGAACAGACCCGGTACGAGGGCCCGACCGGAATCACCGGCGTGCTGCAGGACCAGTGTGTGAAGGCCGGGGTGCCCGCGGTGTCGTTCTGGGCCGCCGTCCCGCACTATGTGTCGCAGCCGCCGAACCCGAAGGCGACGATCGCGCTGCTGCACCGGGTCGAAGACGTCCTCGATATCGAGGTTCCGCTCGGTGAGCTGCCGAAACAGGCCGAGGAGTGGGAAGCCGCGGTCAACGAGATGACCCTCGGCGACGAGGAGATCAGCGAGTACGTGCGCTCGCTCGAGGAGCGCGGCGACGCGGCGATCGACCTCAACGAGACCATGTCCAAGATCGACGGCGACGCCATCGCGGCCGAGTTCGAGAAGTACCTGCGCAGACGCGGGCCCGGCAGCTTCGGCCTCTAGTTCTCGTTCACCGGGAGTTCGCCGCACAGGCGCCTCCCGGCCGCCCTCGGCACGACACCTAGACTTTTTCGCGTGCCGACCCTGCCGATCCTCGCCCATCTGCGTGGTTTCGACGACCGCGTCGCGGTGCTGCACCCGGTGGGGCCCGCGTCCGCCGCCACCGTCACCTCGGTGACCTACGCCCAGCTCGCCGACCGCGTCGCGGAGTTCTCGGCCGAACTGGGACCGGTTCGCCGGCTCGTCGCGCTCACCGCGGGCAACGATCTGGACTCCCTCGTCGCCTACCTCGGCGCACTCGACGCGGGGTGCGCGGTCCTGCTCACCGGCGAGCTCACCGGCGAACTGGCCGCAACCTACGACCCGGATGTGATCATCGACCGCGGTCGGGTCATCGCGAACCGCGCGCGGTCGGCGCACCGGCTGCATCCGGAGCTGGCGCTGTTGCTCAGCACCTCCGGGTCCACCGGGTCGCCGAAGCTGGTGCGGCTGTCGGCGCGCAATCTCGGCGCCAACGCCGAATCCATCGCCGAGTACCTCGGCATCGGCCCGGACGACGTCGCGGCGACCACCTTGCCGCTGTTCTACTGCTACGGCCTGTCGGTGGTCCACAGTCATCTGCTGCGCGGCGCGAGCCTGTTGCTCACCGAGCGCTCCGTGCTCGAGCCCGAGTTCTGGGACGAGTTCCGCGAGCACCGGGCCACCTCGTTCGCCGCGGTGCCCTACACCGTCGATCTCCTCGACCGGATCGGCTTCGCCCGGATGTCGCTGCCCGCTCTGCGGTATGTGACCCAGGCGGGCGGCAGACTCGAGCCGGCCAGGGTCCGGACCTACGCGCGGCTCGGCGCGGCCGCGGGCTGGCGGTTCTTCGTGATGTACGGCCAGACCGAGGCCACCGCCCGAATGGCCTATCTCCCACCGGAATCGGCGGACGAGCACCCCGATTGCATCGGGATCCCCGTCCCGGGCGGGCATTTCACCTTGGCACCGGTCGACGACGGCGCCGCGGAGGAACTCGTCTACCACGGCCCGAACGTGATGCTCGGCTACGCCCGCCACTCGGCCGACCTGGCACTGGGCCGCACGGTCGACGCGCTGCGGACCGGCGATCTGGCCCGGCGCACGCCCGACGGGCTGTACCAGGTCGTCGGCAGGCGCAGCCGCTTCGCCAAGCTGTTCGGTCTGCGCATCGATCTGGGCCGCGTCGAATCGGAGCTGGCCACAGCCGGTTTCGTCGCCGCCTGCACCGACGACGGCAGCCGGGTGATCGCGGCGATACTCCCCCGCCCGGCCGCGTCGGCGACCTCGCGCCGAGCGCACGGGGTGGCGGCCGCGCGACTGATCGCCCAGGTGTCGGGCCTGCCCGCCACCGCGATCAGCGTGACCGTCGTCGACGAGCTGCCCCGGCTGGCCACCGGCAAAATCGACTATCCGGCGGTGCGCGCGCTCGCCACCACACCGGCGAGCCCGGGCGACGATGTCGGCGCGATCTACGCCGACGCCCTCGGCCTGCCGATCGAGACGATCTCGCCCGCACACAGTTTCGCGGACCTGGGTGGCAGTTCGCTGAGTTACGTCACCGTGGCGGCACGCCTCGAGCGGGTGCTCGGTACCCTGCCCACCGACTGGCCACAGCGTTCGATCGCCGACCTGGGGCGAGCTCCCCGTACCCGCGCCCGCTTCGGCCGGGCCCTCGACTCCTCGACGGCTCTGCGCGCGATCGGGATCGTGCTGATTCTCGGCTCGCACATCCAGCTGTTCGAACTCTGGGGCGCCGCGCACGTGCTGCTCGCCGTGGCGGGCTACAACTTCGCCCGGTTCGCGGTGAGTTCGGCCCCACCCGCCCGGCGACTGCGACTCACCGGGCGGGCCGTGGCGATGATCGCGGTGCCGACCGCGCTCTGGGTCCTGATCACGATGGTCTGGCAACCCGGCTATTACGGCTGGCAGAATGTGTTGCTGCTCAACAAGATCCTCGGTCCCCGCAATGACACGGCGGGACACCTGTGGTTCCTGGAAGTGCTCGTGTACTGCACCGTGGCCTGCGCGCTACTGATCCGGGTCCCCCGGATCGACGGGTGGGAGCGGCGGGCGCCGTTCTGGTTCGCCCTCGGCCTGCTCGGCCTCACCCTGGTCTTGCGCTGGCATTCGTTCGGGCTCTATCCCGAACGCGATATCGCGTTGTCACCGCTGGCCTGTTGGTACTTCGTTCTCGGCTGGGCCGGAGCGAAGGCGACGGCGGTCTGGCAGCGGCTGATCGTCAGCGCCGTGCTGCTGGCTTGTGTGCCCGGATATTTCGGCGTCACCGAGCGGGAACGCCTTGTCATGGCGGGCATTCTGATCTTGATCTGGCTGCCCGCGCTGCGCGTGCCCGCCGTCGTCGCCGTGGTGGCGGTGGCGGTGGCCGACAGCTCGTTGTTCGCGTACCTGCTGCACTGGCAGGTGTACCCGGCGTTCGGCGACCAGCGATTGCTCGCACTGGTGGCCTGCCTGGCCGCCGGAGCGGCCGCTACCGAGATGGTGGATCGGTGCAGGCATCGGATCCCATGGCTAACGCTCCAGGGTCAGCACTTGAGCGGCCGCCTCGTGCGCCAGCTTCGCGATCAGCAGGTCACGCGGAATCGTCTGGCCGGTAAGGTGATCGAGTGACGGCACCACCACGTGGTGCGCATCGGCCCGCTTCAATTCCTGGGTGAGTTCGGCGAACGCCGCACCGTCACCCGCGGGTGCTTCGTGGAACGTCGCGGCGAAACACATGCCCGCGGTCCGCGCGAGGCTGCGTAGCGCATCCTCCAATTGGTCGCTCTGACCATCAGCCAGATCGTCCCGCAAGTATCCATAGATCAACGCTTCCACCCGAACCTCCGTTGGATTGGGATCGCTGTTCTGTTGTCGGACCTGTCGTGTACCGATCCCCCCGCGTCGCGCGGCACGCCACGCGGGGGTACTTCGTTGCCCTGCAAGCTCTCCTGCAAAGCAGGCATCCGGTTGTCGAGCCGAGTACCTGCTTACATCATGAACAATCATGGCCCCCGGCAGCAGATGTCAATCCGATGACATCTACATGCCCTATCCGGGACGCCGAACGTTAACTGGTGGAATACTACCGCCGTGACCGCAACTGATGATCGACCCGTCTGGGCTGTTCGGATGCGCTCGGAACGTGACGCGAGGGGGTGGTCACAAGCCGATGCCGTTCGCGCTATGCGTGCCAAGTCCTCCCACAACCTGCCGACGGACAGTACCCTGCTGCGCAACTGGCGCCGATGGGAATCCGGGGAATCGCGACCTGACGAGTTCTACGCGCCGATCATCGCGGCCGCGTTCGACACCGTCCCCGCCGCGTTCTTCCCGAAGTCCCGTCCCAACCGTGATGACGAGCTGTTATCGGCAACCGGTATGGACACTCTGGAGTTCATCGGACGACTCAGAATGTCCGACGTCAACAGCGCCACCCTGGACGCGGTGCGGATCACCGCCGAAAGGCTGTGCTGCGAATACGCCTACGCCGACCCCTACGCACTGCACACCGAGGGGACCGCGTGGCTGCGCCGGATCACCTCCCTGCTCGACGGCAGACTGACGCTGAGCCAGCATCGCGAAATCCTCGTCCTGGCAGGCTGGGTCGCGTTGCTGGTCGGTTGCGTCGATTACGATCTGGGCCGCCGGGGTGGCGCCGAGGCCACCCGCCGAGCCGCCGATTCGCTGGGCCGCGAGGCAGGCAATGCCGAGATCGTCGGGTGGGCCGCGGAGATGTCGGCGTGGTTCGCGTTGACCCAGGGCAACTTCCGTGGCGCGATCGATGTCTCGGAGAAGGCCATGACGGGTACCACGTCGTCGAGTGTGGGGGTGCAGTTGGCGGCGCAGCGCGCCAAGGGCTGGGCCCGGCTCGGTGATCGCCGCAATGTGCAGACCGCCCTCGACGAGGGCAGGGCGATCCTGTCGCGGATGGGTCATCCGGCCGATCTGGACAACCACTTCGTCGTCGACGCCACGAAATTCGACTTCTACGCGATGGACTGCTGCCGGGTGGCGGGCCAGGATCGACTGGCCGAGCGCTACGCCCAGCAGGTGATCAGCGATTCGACCCGACCGGACGGTTCGGTCCGCAATCCCATGCGGGTCTCCGAGGCGCGGCTCACCCTGGCCGTCGTGGCCGTGCGCGATCGCGATCTCGAGCGCGCGGTCGAGGAGGGTGTCGCGGCGTTCTCCGCGGGGCGCAAGTCGCTGCCGTCGCTGGCGTGGATCGCGGGCGAGGCGGCCAGGGAGATCATCGAACGATACCCAGGAGATCACCGCACCCAAACCTTCCTCGAGCAGCTGCGATCGCTCAATGTCGGCTGAGCTCGCGCGGCGATGCCACGCCGATCGGGGACGGGTCCGGCGGAGCACGCGAAGGCCACCACTAACCTGTCTACGGTGACCGACTCCGCCGACGGCCTGCCCAGCGCCGTACCCGCCCTGTGGGACGAGCGTCTGCGGTTGTTCTCGTTCGCGACCGCCGAGAAACGCGCCGACTACCTGCGGGTGCTGCGCGCCTTCGACAGCGCTCGTGCTGCCTACGTGGTGTTGTTGCACGCCGACGACGTCGCCGAGTGGATAGCCAGAGCCGAGGCGGGCGGTCGAGCCGAGGCGGCCGCGGGTGTCCCACTGCCCGCGGTCGAGATCGGTCCCCTGCTCGAGCAGCTGCATCGCTGGGGTGTGCTCGAACGCAGCTACGACGGCACCCGCGCGGCCACCCTGGCCGAGTACCGCAACCGGCACTACGTCTACCAGTTCGCGCAGGCCGGGTTCCAGGCCTACCGGGCGGTGGCCGGGGTGCTCGCGGCCCGGATGGAGGACGCGTCGCTGTCGCGGCTGGTGCTGCCCGAGCTGCTCGCCGACCTGCGCACCCTCTCCGCCGCCAACCGCGACGGCGACGCCGAGCGGGTCTACACCACGTTGCGCAGGCTCGACACCGCGCTCACCGACATGGCCGCGCGCGCCGCGCACTTCTACCTGTCTCTGGGCGACCTGGTGCGCACCACCGAGATCACGCCGGAATCCTTCCTCGCGCACAAGGACGCGCTGCTGGCACACATGCGGGAGTTCAGCATGGATCTGGCCCGGTTCGCCCCGCGGCTGGCGGCGGCGATCGGCGAAGTCGAGGAGACCGGCGTCGAGCAGCTGATCGGCCGCGCGGCCGGGTGCGACGAGCGGGTGCTGCTGAGTCTCGCCGAGCGCGAAGCGGATTGGCGTTCCCGCTGGGACGGGCTGCGCACCTGGTTCGTCGCCGCGGGCACCGAGTCGTCGGAAACCTGCGAGGCCGATCGGCTCCGCGAGGCGACGATGAGCGCGATCGCGGCGGTGCTGTCGCTGTTGCGCCGGGTCACCGAGACCCGCCGAGGTGGCGTCAGCCGGGAATCGGCGTTGCGCCACCTGGCCGAATGGTTCGTCGCCACCCCCAGCGCGGGCAGTGCGCACGCGCTCTACGACGCGGTGTTCGGGCTGGGCAAGCCGCGCCACCTCTCGCTCGAACATCCCGACGCGGAGCTGATCCCCACCAGCCGATCCTGGTGGGAAGCACCGCCGTTGGAGATCTCCCGCACGCTCGCCGAAACCGGTCGCGCACCCACGGCGGGCGCCCCGGCCCGGATCGCGCGCAACGACGCGGGCGTGCGGCGGCTGCGGGAGGCCCAACTGGCGGCACAGCGTGAACGCGCCGCGGCCGCCGCCTCGCTGTCCCAGGGCAATGTGCACGACCGAGTGCTGGATCAGCGTGAGACCGAGGTGCTGTTGCGCCTGATCGACGCCGCCTCCACCGCATGGGTTCCGGTCAGCGGAAAGGTCGACGGCACAACAGGTTCCGACAACGGCGTCACGTTGACAGTGCGCCCCTGCGATGGGTCGACGGTCATCCGGACCGCGGCGGGGCTGCTCCATCTGAACAACCGTCGCCTCGAAGTACGCGAGTCGAGCCGCCGCGGGGTCGCGCGATGAGACTGCGCATCGACTCGCCCGATTTCGGCGTCCATCGCTCGGTGCGACCGACGTCGGCACGAGGGGCAAGACTGTGAAGCGACAACGGATCGATGCGCTCGCTCTCGACAGTTATCAGCGGGCGGCGCGAGTGATGCTCGCCAATCATCTGGTCACCCGGGTCTATCCCGACCGGATCGCGCTGCCGTTGATTCGGCGGTGGGCGACGGAACTGCGCGAGGATCTGGCCGAATTGTTCGGTTACCGCTTGGAGGTCACCGAGACCACGGCCCGGCTCTACCCGGTGCACGATCGGCTCGATGACGCCCGGCCCGCCCGCAGCGTCAACGATCGGGTCTTCGACCGCCGCCGCTACGCCTATCTGTCGCTGGCGCTGGCCGCACTCGGCCGGGCGGGCGACCAGATCACCCTGTCCGAATTGGCCGAGCACGTCGCCGATTACGCGAGCCGGATCGAGGGACTCGACCTGTCGACCGAGCGAGCCGCCGATCGCGACGCCTTCGTCGATGCCGTCGGCTGGCTGGGCGCGCGGGGTGCGTTGACGTTGGCCGACGGCGACGCGGGCGGTTGGGCCAGCGACCCGGAGGCGGGCGAGGCGCTCTACGACATCGACCGCCCGGTGGTGTTCGCGCTGTTCCGGCCCCCACGGGCACTGCAGCATCTACACAGTGTGCGCGGGTTGCTGGCCGAGGACACCGACCAGGCTGATCAGGCTCGCCGGGTGCGCCGGGCGCTCGTCGAGCGCCCCGTCGTCTATCTCGACGAACTGTCGGCAGCCGAGGGTGCGCTGCTCGGCCAGGACCGACTGGTCGGCGAGGTCGAACACTGCACCGGCTTGCGCGCCGAACGCCGGGCCGAAGGTGTGGCGCTGATCGACAACTCGGGACGACTGTCCGATACCCGCTTCCCCGGCACCGGAACCCTGGCACAGGTGGCGCTGTTGTTGATCGGCGAGATCGCCGACACGGTCCTCGACATCGACAACCCGATCCGCCGGCGCCCCGGCGCGCTCACCCCCGACGACACCCTACTCGAGCACCTCGATGCGTCCATCCCCACTGCGGGTGTGTTCGCCCCGCTCGCCGAGGACCTCGAAACCAGCACGCCGGCCCCGGATTTCACCGACGACATCGACGACATCGAACCCGTCACCTATCCGTTCCTCGACGACGCCTGGGTGCGCACGACCGTCACCGCGCTCACCGACCGCTACGGCGCGACCTTCGCCGCCCAGTGGCAGGCCGATGTCGGCGGGCTCACCACCGAGGTCCTCGCGCTGCTCACCAAGCTGCGGCTGATCCGGCCGGTCGAGGACGGGCTGCTCGTATTGCCCGCGCTGGCCAGATATCGCGGCGCGGTGGTCACCGTGCGTGTGCGCAAGGCCGAGGAATTGTTCGTCACCGCCGCCGATACCGACGGCAGCACCGGAGAGGGAGGGGTCTGAGCATGTCACTCATTCACGGCGGAGTGCGGTTCGTCCCGACCCGTGCCGGCATCGTCAACCTGTGGGACTACCGCGACCAGGAGTTCAGTTTCGCCGACGGGCGCCTGGTGCTGCGCGGTCCCAACGGCTCCGGCAAGACCAAGGCCCTGGAAGTGTTGTTCCCGTTCGTGCTGGACGGACGGATCGAACCACGCAGGCTGAACCCGTTCGCCGGTGAAGAACGCACCATGAAGTCGAATCTGCTCTATCGCAAGCAGGACTCGGCCTACTCGTATGTGTGGATGGAGTTCGCGCGCGGCAGCTGGGACGACCCGGAGACTGTCACCGTCGGCATCGGCATGCGCGCCACCCGCTCGTCGGACAAGGTGACCCGCTGGTACTTCGTCGCCGACGGCCGCGCCGGGGTCGACTTCTCGCTCATCGGTCCCGACGACCGCCCGCTCACCCGCAAGCAGTTGGCCGAGCAGATCGGCAGCGACGCCATCGTGGACCGGCCCGTCGAGTACCGGGCGGCGATCGACGCGCGCATGTTCGGGCTCGGCGTGCAGCGCTACGACCAGCTGATCAATCTGATCCTCACCCTGCGCAGGCCCCAGCTCGCCAAGAATCTCGACCCGCGCGGCCTCTCCCAGGCACTCACCGACGGCCTTCGGCCCCTCGACGAGCAGTTGATCCTCGACGCCGCACGCTCGTTCAGCGATATGGAGGAGGTCGGCCGCACCCTCGACGGGCTCGTCCAAGCCGATACCGCCACTCGCCGATTCGTCGATGTGTACCGCAAATACCTTGCGGTACAGGCGAAAACGGACGTCGACCAGCTCCGCGCCCGCCTCGATGCCGTGACCAACGCCGCCACCGCGCTCTTCGCCGCGACCGCCCTGCGTACCCGCCGCGACACCGACCGCACCGAAGCCGAGACCAGGGCCGAGAACGCCGACCAGGCCTATGAGCAGGCCATCGCCGACCGCGAGAATCTCCAGCGCTCCAGCGCGTACGAGGGCAAACAGCAACTCGACGACCTGGCCGACGCCGTCCGCCGCCTCGAAACCTCCGCCGCGGCCCACCGCGACAAGGCCGCCGAAGCCTCGCACACGCTGCAACGCCGCGCCGAGGAAGCCTCTCGCGCCACCGAAGCGGTCCGCACAGCGGCCGCCGCCCTCGCCCGCGGCGAGGAGGCGGTCCGTGCCGCCGCCGAAGAGGCGGGCATCGAATGGACCCCGCCGAGCGCCGAGGGCCGCGGCGACCAGTTCACCGCGGCGGTGCGCGGCCACGCGGAGGAACGTGACGCCGACGTGCGTGCGGTGCGACAAGCAGTGGGCAAGTGGGACACCGCCGCCGCCGACCGCACCCGCTCCGAGCGCCTGGCCGAACGCGCCGTCGAACTGCGCGACTCGGCCGCCGCCGAAGTCGCCCATGCCGAAGCCGCGGTCGCCTTGGCCCGCAGCGAATCCGCCGCCGCCCTGCGCACCTGGTGGAACGCGCACAGCGAGATCTTCGGGGCCGTTGCCGAACCAGGGGCGCACGACGGCCGCTCGGACACGAATCCCGACGGACAGGACGGAAAAGGTGAACGTCGCCGAAAGGTGACGTCCGACACCACCGCCGGCTTGTTCGCAGCGCTCGACACCGCCATGGCCGGTGCGGGCGTGGAGGACATTCCCTCCGCCACCGAGGTCTTGTCCGAGTGGTGCGAGCCGCTGCGCGAGCAGATCCGCACCCGCCGTGAGCAGGCGCGCTCCCGTGCCACCGCCGCTGCCGTGCGCCACGATGCCCTGGTCGCCGAACGCACACAGATCGCCGCCCAGCGCGACGACGCTCCCCCGGCCCATCCCGCCAGAACCGGTGTCCGCGAAGGACTTCCGGGTGCGCCGCTCTGGCAGCTGGTGCGGTTCGCCGACTCGGTGTCCCCGCGGGATGCGGCCGGTATCGAGGCGGCACTGCAGTCCAGCGGTCTCCTCGACAGCTGGATCTGCGGCCCGAGTCTGCCCGCCGGCATCGACTCCGAGCACTTCCTGCTCCCCTTGCCGATCGATCAGCGCCCGTCCGGCCGTACTCTCGCCGATGTCCTTGTCGTCGAGGACGATTCGGCCGATCTCACCGTGCCTACCGAGACCGTTGCCGCGGTGCTGGCCTCCATCGCCCTCCACGACACGTCCGCACAGCCGGGTACGACGACCGATGACACACCGGACGCAGAACCATCCGTGTCCGGCGATGCCAACCGTGAGGTCACCGGCGCCACCCTCACCGCGCTGACCACCGCCGCCGCGCCGCAAGTCGTGGTCGGCCTCGCCGGAACTTTCCGGCAGGGCGTTCTCGTCGGACACCACCACAAGCCCGAAGCCGAGTTCATCGGGACCACCGCGCGAGCGCGCAGGCGTGAGTCCCGGCTCGCCGAGATCGAGGCGGCGATCAAGGCCGCTGCCGCCGAGCATCAGGCGGCAAGGGACGAAGATAGTTGCGCCACTGCCGAATTGGCCGCGCTGTCGGCCGGCGCCAAGGCACTGCCGCGCCCGTCGGCGGTGACGTCTGCCCTGCGTGCCGTGTCCGAGGCCGCCGGCCTGATGCGATCGAGGGTGGAGGCCGCCACCCAGTCCGAGCGCGAACTCGACCAGGCCGTCGCCGAAGTCGCGGCCCTGGACAAGAAGGTGCGCGCCGCCGCCCAAGCGCATCGAACCCCGCGCGAGGCACGCGAACTCGACGCGCTGGCCGCCGCAATCCGCCATTTCGAGAACACCGGTACGGGACTGCTCCGCCTACGCGCCGAACACGATCGGGAGCGCGAACGCGAACGCGAGGGCGCCGACCGGCACGACGAGGCGCGGGCACTGGCCGAGGCGTTCGCCGAAGAGGCCGAGGCTGCCCGACTGGGCTACACCGAGCAGCAGCGCAAACTCGAAACGCTGCGCGAAGCGCTGGGCGCCAGTGCCGCCGACATCGACCGCGATCTCGACCTGGCCCGCGGTGCCATCGAGGCGGCCAAGGCCGAGCAGCGGGCCGCGCGCAAGGCCGCCAATGCCGCCATCGAAGCGGTCGGCGATGCCGAGGCGGCCTCTCGCACCGCCAACGAAGCGCTCGCCACCGCACTCACCGAAGTGCTCGCCGAGGTGCGTTCACTGGCCCCGTACGCCCGACCCGACCTGTTGAGCCTGCTCGGCGCCTCGGTCGAACACCGCTGGCCCAGTAGCGATGCCGCGTGGTCCACCCCGGAGCAACTGCAGTACCGCATCGTCGCCGCGGGGCCGCAAACCGATCCGGTGGTGCTGCCCGACGAGGTGGCCGCCCTGTTCGCCGACCTCGACACCGCTACCAGCCAGGTCCGCGCCACCGAGGCGGGTCGCAAGTCCACCCGGTCCGCGGTCACCACCGCGCTCCAGGAATTCGACGCCGCGCTCACCGCCTCCGGCCGCGACTACCGGCTGAACTGGGACGCCGCCGACGGACTCACCGTCGTCGCCGTCCACGACGAGAACGGCCAGGCCGCCCTCGCCGACTTCGCCGCCCGCATCGACGCCGCCCGCCGCGACCAGGAACTGCTGCTCACCGATGCCGAGCGGCGCATCCTCGAGGACGCGCTGCTCACCGGTCTGGCCCAGCAGATCCACGAACGGACCACCGACGCTCGCGAACTCATCTCCCGCATGGGAGCGGAGATGAAGCAGCGGCGGATGTCGTCGGGCAACACCATCGGTGTGCACTGGATCCTCGCCGACGGGTTGTCGGAGTCCGCGCGCTCCATGTGCAAACTCCTCGACCGCGACACCACCGCCCTGAGCCCGGAAGACCTCGGCTCGGTGCGCGCCCACTTCGCCGCCGAGATCCGCGCCGCCCGCACCGCGCACCCGGAGCGTTCGTACCCCGAAATCCTCGCCGCGACTCTCGACTACCGGACTTGGCGAGTCTTCTCCTTCACGCTGATCTCCGGCGACGGCACCGAGGACAAGCTCACCGTCGCCCGGCACAGCGCCCTCTCCGGCGGCGAACAGTCGGTCTCCCTGCACCTGCCCCTGTTCGCCGCCGCCCACGTGATGCTCGACTCCGCCGACCCGCAGGCGCCTCGCCTACTCGCTCTCGACGAAGCCTTCGCCGGCGTCGACGACAACGGTCGCAGCGAATTGCTCGGCCTCAGTGTGCAATTCGACCTCGACCTGTTCATGACCGGCTACGACCTGTGGATCACCTACGCCCACGTCCCCGGCTGCGCGCACTACGACCTGGCCCACTCCACCGCCGAGAACACCGTCAGCGCGACCCTTCTCGTCTGGGACAGCGGTGAGCTTCTCGCCGAACACGACGGCGGCGACCTCACCACGGCGCTGGGCTCCCCCAACCGCCGCCGAGTACCCAACACGATCGAGGGCGGGTTGACCCTGGAAGGGATGCCGGGCGAACCCGCTCCGGTGGGCTGATCAGCGGTACGGGTTCGCCCGGCGCGGGCCGAAGATAATCATCGTTCTGATGACACCGCGTATCGGGCCGCGATCGCTGCCGCGCGGTCGCGCAGGGTGGTGCGTAACCACTGCGGGGCAACGACTTCCGCGTTCGCGGCGAGCTGCCACATCGCCCATTCGGCGTGTCGGCGATCCTGGAAGGCCACCTCCAGCCGCAGTCGTCCGTCGTCGTCCACTTCTTCGCGGTGGACAGCCACCGCGGTGCCGACCAACTCCTCGCGCCGCGCCGGATCGACCAGAACCCGTACGGTGACGAGATCTCCGCCTGCGCGAAAGCGGGCGCTGCGCTCCTGCCAAGCCCGGTCCAGATCGACCCGGTCCGGTCGCTGGGCCGGTTCGGCGAGCGCCTCGGCGGCCACGACCCGCGACAGCCGGTAGGTGCGGTCCGCGCCGGATCTGGTGGCGAGCAAGTAGCCTTGGCCTCGGACGGTGACCAGGCCGATCGGGTCCACCGTGCGCCATGCGGGGCTCTGGTCGACGGCGGCGTAGTGGATGCGCAGCTTGTGTCCGGCGAGCACCGCGCGCCGGACCTCGCTGACGATGGTGTCGGGCAGCTCCTCGGCATCCAACCGGCGCGAGAGCAGATCGGTCTCGGGATCGATGAGCAACCGTTCGGCCGCGTCGCTCGCGGTCTCCCGATAGCTTTCGGGCAGCGCGTCGACCACCTTGAGCATGGCCGACGCCAGCGCCGAGCCGAGCCCGAATGCCTGTGCGCCACGGCGTGATCCGGCGATCAGCAGGGCCAGCGCCTCCTCGTGGTTCAGCCCGGTCAGCTCGGTCCGGAATCCGGGCAGCAGCGCGAACCCGCCGTGCCTGCCCCGTTCGGCGTAGACCGGAACGCCCGCCGTGGACAGCGCCTCGATATCGCGCAGCACGGTCCGGGTGGACACCTCCAGTTCGCGGGCCAGAGTGTCCGC
The DNA here is from genome assembly GCF_053608345.1 of Nocardia sp. NPDC055050. Classification (NCBI taxonomy): domain Bacteria; kingdom Bacillati; phylum Actinomycetota; class Actinomycetes; order Mycobacteriales; family Nocardiaceae; genus Nocardia; species Nocardia sp. NPDC055050. The sequence goes on along the minus strand of NZ_JBSGVG010000006.1, from coordinate 111,109 downwards.
CGACAGCTGACCGTGCCGCCGCAGCAGCAGCACCAGGGAGACCAACCGGTCAGCTCGCATACGAAAAACTATGCCAGGAATACACGACACAGGATGTCGTGTATTCCTGGCAGGTTCATCGCCATGACAAACATCGACCACGCGCGCCACACCATCGTCAACCCCGACGGCCTGCACGACCCGACCCCCTTCGGCTACAGCCACACCGCCGTCATCCCCGCTGGTACCGAACTGGTTCTCGTCTCGGGACAGTACGGATCCCGACCCGACGGCGCGGTCGTCTCCCCCGACTTCACCGAGCAGGTCGACCGAACCTTCCGCAACATCGCCACCGCCCTGGCCGCCCACGACCTCGACCTCAGCCACGTCGTCCAGCTCCGGACCTACGTCGTGAATCACGACGTCAGCAAACTGGGCCCCATCGCCGGTGCCGTCCAAGCGAACTGGGGCACAACCCCTCCCACCCAAACCCTCATCGGCGTCGCGAGCCTCGCCACCCCCGACGTCCTGTTCGAGGTCGAAGCCGTCGCCGCCCGCCCCTGAGTGTTCTCCCCACCTGCATCGGGCTCTCGAACCCGGTGCAGGTGGGGAGAGTTGCCGGGCCGCTTTCCGCACGGGCAGATGGTCGATGGCCGCAACCTCATCGGTGACGATCCGAGACGCTCGAACGAGCACGGGCGGTCGCTCGATCACCCAGGGCGGCTTGCAGGCGACTCGTGAGGGCACGCAATGCCGCGGTCAGTTCAGGCGAATCATGGACGCGGAACGGCACTCCCAGGGACGTCAGTTGTCCGGCGAGCCAGGTGGGGTCGTCGTCTCGGGTGGCGGTGAGGCGGCAGGTGGTGTTGCTGTCGGCGCGAAGGGTGTTCGGTTCCTCGCCGAGCCGGCCTGCGATTCGGCCGCGTGGAGCTTCGATGGTGACATCCACCTGGTATTCGGGTGTGGCCCAGTCGGTTCGGCGGCCTGCGACGTAGTCGGCCGGGTCGGCGGCGGGGAGGTCGCGGGGGGCGATCCGGGCGCCGGTGGGGTGGGGGGTTTCGATGCGGTCGGCGCGGTAGCTGCGCCAGGCGTCGCGGTCGAGGTCGTAGGCGACGAGGTACCAGCGGCGGCCTGCGGCGGCGACGCCCGCGGGTTCGGTGTGGCGGCGGGATTCGGCGCCGGTGGCATCGCGATAGGTGAAGCGGAGGCGTTCTCGGTTGGTGACGGCGGCGGCGAGGGTGGTGAGGACCTCCGGGTCTACGGTGGAGCCCTCGCCCGCTCGGACCGTGACCGCCGCGCCGACCACGCGCACTCGTCTGCGCAGTGTCGCGGGCAGGACTTGTTCGAGTTTGGTCAAGGCTCGCACCGACGCGTCCTCGATGCCCGCGACCGCCTGTCCCGCGGCGACTCTCAGCCCCACCGCGACGGCGACGGCCTCGTCCGCGTCGAGGATCAGCGGTGGGAGCGCCGAGCCCGCGGTGAGCCGGTAGCCGCCGGCCGCACCCATCGCGGCGACTACCGGATAGCCCAGGTCGCGCAGGCGGTCGATGTCGCGTCGCACGGTCCGATCGGTGACGCCGAGCCGGTCGGCCAGTTCGCTGCCCGGCCACTCCCGTGGCATCTGCAACAGGGAGAGCAGGCGGAGCAGGCGGGCGGCGGTGTCGGTCATGTTTTCCATTCTCGCGCACATCTAGGACCAGAACTGTCCTAGATGGTCGATAACGTCGACATCACACCGACGACGAGGAGTCCCGATGACCACCATCCGCCCGTTCCACATCGACATCCCCCAGGCCGACATCGACGATCTGCACGACCGGCTGAGCAGGGCGCGCTGGGCGGCTCCGCTGCCGGGCGAGGGCTGGGAACGCGGCATCCCCACCGAGTACCTGCGCGAGCTCGCCACGTACTGGGCGAACGAATTCGACTGGCGGGCACAAGAAGCCGCGCTGAACGCGTTTCCCCAGTTCATCACCGAGATCGACGGCCTCGATGTCCATTTCGTGCACGTGCGCTCCCCCGAGCCCGACGCGGTGCCGCTGCTGCTGACCCACGGCTGGCCCAACTCGTTCGTCGAGTTCATCCGCACCGTCGGCCCGCTCACCGATCCGCGCGCTCACGGTCTCGATCCCGCACTCGCCTTCGACGTGGTGATCCCGTCCGTCCCCGGCTTCGCCTTCTCGGCGGCGCCGCGCGAACCCGGCATGACCACCGCACGGGTCGCCGCGATGTGGGCCATTCTGATGGACCGCCTCGGCTATGACCGCTACGGCACGCAGGGCGGCGACCTCGGCGCCTACGTAGCGCCGGAGATGGCGCTGGCGGCCCCGGAACATGTGATCGGCGTGCATCTCGACGGCGGGATCGGCATGCCGACCGAGGCCGACGTGCCCGCGATGTCGGCCGAGGATCGTGCGCAGTGGGCGCAGATGCAGCAGTGGATGACCGGCGGCGTCGACCACCACGCCCTGTTGCGGGCGGCCCCGCAAACGTTCGCCCTCGGCTGGAACGATTCGCCGGTCGCACTGCTGGCGTGGATGATGCAGAAGTTCCAGGAGTTCGCCTATATGGCCGACCGCGCCGAAGACGTGATCGAGCGCGACCACCTGCTGACCAATATCGCCCTGTACTGGTTCACCCAGACCACCGGCACCTCGTCCTGGCCGATGTACGACGGGCTGCGCACCGGCGGCGGGTTCGGCTGGCCCACCGACCAGAACCTGGTGCCGACCGGCGTCTACGGTGGCGGTTCACCGCTCATGCGCACACTCGCCGATCGCGGCAACAAGATCACCCATTGGCCGTCGGGAAATCCGGGCAACCATTTCGTCGCGATGGAAGAACCCACCGCGTACGTCGCCGACATCCGGACCTTCTTCGCCGGGCTGCGCTGACGGGGTTCGGCTCTAGCGTTGACTCGCGTCCGGCACCCGCGGCGGACACGGCGCACCGGGCGCGGTCACCAGCTCGAAATGCCACCATTCGTTGTCGAAGGTCCGGCACAGTCCCCACCGGTTGCCGTTGTCCTCGAGCCACTGTGCCCCCACCTGCGGGCCCACATCGACGGCACGGCCGGAGACATGCGTGGACTCCTCCGGCGGCAGCACCCAGCGTCGCGCTTCCTCGGGGCTGCCGTAGGTGGCCAGGCCGTCCTGCCAGAGCCACAGCTGCTGCTCGTAGGTGCGATGACCGGAGGTGATCGACAGCGGCACGTCCTCGGCGTGCGCCTGCTGTTCGGCGAGGGTGTAGGCGGCGGCGAGCGGCGGGTCGAGGCCTTCGGTGCCCGCTGCCGATTGGAACTGTTCGCGCGGCTCGGGTTGGGCGTCGGCGGCGCCGATGCCGACGGCGGTGACGGCCGCGGCGGCCGTCACGGTCACCAGGATCCGGTCGGCCACGCGGCCGAGCACAGTATTCATAGGCGGATTCTATCGACCCGGCCGGTCGTCGAGACCACGGCGCCACTGCTCGATCGCCCGGCCGATCTCGGTCTGCGGGGGTTCGCCGTAGAGCCATTCGCGGGCGAGCTGATGCCAGTTGGCGGTAACGCGCAGCTGACCGAGGGTGGCGAAGGTGAACAGGTCGGCGCGGCGGGAGAACACGTGCTCGGGTGGCAGCAGCTGTTTGTGCATGCCCTGGAAGTCCGACGCTCGCGGGTCGACGGCGAGAAGCAGTGCGCCGGTGGCCAGTTCGGGGGTGATCGTGACTTCCTCGTCGAGCAGGTGCCAGCCGGTGGCGGCCCAGACGTAGGCCAGACTCTCCTCCACGGTGACCTCGGAATCGGGGTCGATGATCCCCCTGCCCAGCCACGCGGCGAACAGATCCTCACCGCGGCCCTCCGCGGCGGCCCGCAGGACCGAGCGCTCGAACTCGACGTGCTCCGGATCCATCTCCTTGTAGAGGCCGAAATCGACGAAGGCGAGTTTGCCGTCGGCGGCCAGCAGCACGTTGCCGGGATGCGGATCGCCACAGAACTCGTTGTCGGCGAACAGACCGGCGATGTAGAAGCGGTAGATCAGCTCGCCGAGCCGGTCCCGCTCGGCGGCAGGCAGTGTCTGGATGTGCGAAAACGGATGCCCTTCGACGAATTCGGTGACCAGCACATTGTGCGTACAGAATTCCTCGATGCTGTCCGGCACGGTGATGAAGGGATGGCCACGATAGCGCCGTGCGACCCGATGCTGGGTCTGAGCCTCGCGTTCGTAGTCGAGTTCGCTGCGCAGATTGCTGGCGACCTCCTCCAGCACACCGGTGTCGGCCATGCTCGGCAGCACTGTTCTGGCCATCTTGCCGAGAAACTCGAGATTGCTGATGTCGGCGTGGACGGCGCGCTCCACCCCGGGATACTTCACCTTGACCGCCACGACGCGTCCGTCGTGCAGTCGCGCCCGGTGTACCTGCCCGATCGACGCCGCCGCGATCGATGTCTCACCGAACTCGGCGAACGTCTGGGCCAAGGGGCCGAGGTCGTCCTCGATCACCTGCCGCATCGTCGCGAACGGCATCGCGGGCGCCCGGTCCTGCAGGGCCGCGAGCTGGGCGCGGAACTGCTCGCGATGGGCTTCGGGAACGAAGTCGAGATCGAGCACCGAGCCCATCTGCCCGAGCTTCATCGCCGAGCCCTTCATGCTCCCCAGCACCGCGACGATCTGCTGCGCCTTCATCATCGCCGACCGCTCCGCCAGCACCTCACGGGCCTCGTCGGTGCGCCCGATCATCGACAGCCGGCGCCCGACCTCGCGCACCGCCTGCCCGGCGGCGAACTGCCCCAGCTTCGCGCTGCGCGTCGCCCGCCCCCGGGGAACTCCACCGCTCGCCAATCCGCACCCCTGTCAGGCTGTACACCGTATGTCGTGCGTCACATTACACCGGGGTGGCGGACGTCGCCGGGCCCGCGGAACAGACGAAAACCCCGGCGCTCACCGCAGTGGGCACCGGGGTATCGACGACCGGATGGCTACACGCGTTCCTTGGAACGGGTGCGCACGCGCAGGGCGATCGGCTTGGAGGTCTCGGCGAAGAAGTCGTTGCCCTTGTCGTCGACGACGATGAACGCGGGGAAGTCCTCGACGTCGATCTTCCAGACCGCTTCCATGCCGAGTTCGGCGTATTCCAGGACCTCGACGTTCTTGATGCAGTCCAGGGCGAGACGGGCGGCGGGACCGCCGATGGAGCCGAGGTAGAAGCCGCCGTGTTCGTTGCAGGCCTTGGTGACCTGGGCCGAGCGGTTGCCCTTGGCGAGCATCACCATCGAGCCGCCCGCGGCCTGGAACTGGTCGACGTAGGAGTCCATGCGACCCGCGGTCGTGGGGCCGAAGGAGCCCGACGCGTAACCCTCGGGAGTCTTGGCCGGACCGGCGTAGTAGACGGCCATGTCGCGCAGGTACTGCGGCATGGGTTCGCCCGCGTCGAGCCGTTCCTTGATCTTGGCGTGCGCGATGTCACGGGCCACGACCAAGGGGCCGGTCAGCGAAAGACGGGTCTTGACCGGGTATTTCGACAACTCGGCGCGGATCTCGTCCATCGGGCGGTTCAGGTCGATCTGCACCACGTCGCCGCCGAGGATGTCGGCGGTCTGCTCCGGAAGGTACTGGGCCGGTTCGGTTTCCAGCTGCTCCAGGAAGATGCCGTCCTTGGTGATCTTCGCCAGCGCCTGGCGGTCGGCCGAGCAGGAGACGGCGATCGCGACGGGGCAGGAGGCGCCGTGGCGGGGCAGACGGACCACGCGCACGTCGTGGCAGAAGTACTTGCCGCCGAACTGCGCGCCGATGCCGAACTCACGGGTGAGCTGGAAGACCTCCTCCTCGAGCTCGACGTCGCGGAACGCGTGACCGGTGATCGAGCCCTCGGTGGGCAGGTTGTCCAGGTAGTGCGCGGAGGCGTATTTCGCTGTCTTCAAGGCGAATTCGGCGCTGGTGCCACCGATGACCACCGCGAGGTGGTACGGCGGGCAGGCCGCGGTGCCGAGCGAGCGGATCTTCTCGTCGAGGAACTCGAGCATGCGCTCGGGGTTCAGGACGGCTTTGGTCTCCTGGTACAGGAACGACTTGTTGGCCGAACCGCCGCCCTTGGCCATGAACAGGAACTTGTACACCGGGTTGTCGGCGTCGCCCTCGGTCGAGTACAGCTCGATCTGGGCCGGCAGGTTGGTGCCGGTGTTCTTCTCGTCCCACATGGTGATCGGGGCGAGCTGGGAGTAGCGCAGGTTCAGCTTGGTGTAGGCGTCGAAGATGCCGCGGCTGAGCCATTCGGCGTCGTCGGCACCGGTGAGCACGCCCTCGCTCTTCTTGCCCATCACGATCGCGGTGCCGGTGTCCTGACACATCGGCAGCACGCCGCCGGCGGAGATGTTGAGGTTCTTGAGCAGGTCGAGCGCGACGAAGCGGTCGTTGCCCGAGGACTCGGGGTCGTCGATGATCTTGCGCAGCTGCCGCAGGTGCGCGGGGCGCAGGTAGTGGCTGATGTCGTGGATCGCCGTCTCGGTCAGCAGCCGCAGCGCCTCGGGCTCGACCTGCAAGAAGGTGCGCCCGTTGTGCTCGAAGGTGCTGACCCCCTCGCTGGTGAGCAGGCGGTAGGGCGTCTCGTCGGCGCCGATGGGCAGCAGATCGGAATAGCGGAACTCCGGCGCGGTCACGGATCGCACTCCTTCGGGCAGGGCGGGCACCGCAACACTGCGGAGCACCAGGCATGGCTGGTCACAAAGCAATCCGCAGCCTATCGACCACCCACACCCGCACGACGGTTAGGCAACCCTATGTGAGGTTCCTGACCTACCCTAACTAATATCGAGGTTGCACGTTCAACCCAAACGGTGCTACCCATTCTCCGGGCGGTGGCGGGAGTGCACCGTTCAATCCGAAGCCTGCACCTTCAGAATCTGGAGCTCGATCGTGACCGATCCACAGTGGCTCGATGATGTCGAAATGCGTGCCTGGCTGGGCTATGTCCGAACCCGCGACCTGATCGCCGCGGCGATCGGGCGCGACGCCGGCCGGGCAGCCAACCTGAGCTATGTCGAGTATTCCGTGCTGGTCTACCTAGCCGACGCGCCAGGTCAGCGACTCACCTTCGCCGACCTGGCCTGCGCGCTCGAATGGTCGCAGAGCCGGCTCTCGCATCAGATCACCCGCATGCAGAAGCGCGGTCTGGTCTCCCGCGAGACGATGCCGCACGACCAGCGCCGGACCGTGGCCAAGCTGACCCCCACCGGCGGGCAACTGCTCACCACGGCCGCGCCCGCCCATGTGCGCAGTGTGCGCAAGCACATGATCGATGTCCTCGATCGCGACCAGCTCGCGACCCTCGCGGAGATCTACGACGTGCTCGTCGATCACCACCGCGGCGCGAAGTCGGCCGAGCCGGTCGGCCGGCTACAGACCGCCGCGCCCGGCGAGGACTAGGACCCGCCGCTGCCGCCCCCGCCGGAGGAGTCGGGGCGGGCCTTGCCCAACCCGCCGCGCGCGATGCTGCCACCCTTGGTGGGTGCGCCGCGATCGAAGACGTCGCCGCTGGTCGGGCGCAGGAAACTGCCCGCCGCCAGCGCGACAGCGACGCCGATCGCCGGGTAGACGAACGTATCGGTGTGCTGATACCAGAAGCGCGAGTACGTGGTATCGCTGGTGTCGCACTGGTCGTCGGCCACGCGGACATTGGTCGTCTTGTCCACGCAGACACCGACCGACGCCGGTGTGGCGGCGGTCGAGGTCGTAGCGGTCACCCGCGATGTCGTTGTCGGCGGCGGCTTCGAGGTGGTCGTGAGGGTGGTCGACGCCGCGCGCGGTGCCGGTTTCGGGGTGGCGGTGCCACATCCGGCCGAGACCAGCGCCACCGCCACCACGGCGGGCAGCGTGTAGGACACGCTGCGCGACATCATGATTCGCCTGCGCGAACCCTCGATTTCCGAAACCACACTCACGAAATTCCCCCTCGGGCGGTGTTGACCAACCGCCGATACTATCCAGCAGCGGCGCCGCTCACGACAGTTCCGTTGGTAGCGAAATCCCCTTCGCCGGAATCCTTTCGACCCGAAACGACGCCCAACGCGCGTTCGAAACCGGCGGGAACGATGATGTCGTCGCGGGTCAGGTCGGTGATCGAGGTCTTGCGCAGACCCAGCAGCGCCGAATCGATACCGCCACGCAGGATGTCGAGTACGTTCTCGACACCGGCCTGGCCGTTGGCCGCCAGACCCCACAGGGAGGCGCGCCCGATCAGCACCGCGCGCGCACCGAGCGCCACGGCCTTGACGACATCGCTGCCGCGCCGGATACCGCCGTCGAGGAGCACCTCGATCTGGTCGCCGACCGCGTCGGCGAGCACCGGCAGGGCGCGGATGGCGGCGGGGGTGCCGTCGAGGTTGTTGCCGCCGTGGTTGGACACCGAGATGCCCGCGACGCCCGCGTCGACGGCACGCAGGGCGTCGTCGACCCGCATCACGCCCTTGAGCAGCACCGGGCCGTCCCACTGCGCGCAGATCCAGGCGACATCGTCCCAATCGGGTGCCGGGGTCTGCATCCATTCGCCGTAGGCGCCGAAGAACCCGGGGGCCGCGCCGCCGCCGACCGCCATATTGGGCGCGGTGAGGTCGGGGATGCTGCCCGAGCGCAGGTAGGTCGCGAGCCAGCGGGGGCGCGCGAGGGTCTGCGGCGCGAATTTCATCATCGTGCGCAGGTTCAGCGACTCCGGGATCACCGGGCTGCCCCAGTCCCGACCGTGCGAGAACGACCAGTCCAGGGTGAGGATCAGGCCCACGGCACCGGCCTTCTTCGCCCTGGCCATCCGCTCGAGGATCTGATCCTTGTTGCCACACCAGTACAGCTGGAACAGGGTCGCCGGGTTGGCGGCGACAACGTCCTCGACGGGCTTGCTCGCGAAGGAACTGAGCCCCATGGCGATTCCGCGGGCCGCCGCGGCGCGGGCGACCGCGACCTCACCGTCGGGGTGCACCGCCTGCACGCCGGTCGGCGAGATCAGCACCGGCATCGACACCTGCTGACCGAGCACCGTGGTCGATTGGTCACGGTCGCCGATCGGGCCCGCGCAGTGCGGGGCGAAACCGAGTTCGGTGAACGCGGTCTGGTTGTCTTCGATGGTCTGTCCGCGTTCCGATCCGGCGATCAGCGCGCCGTACACCGACTTCGGCAGGCGCTTGCGGGCGCGCCGCTGCGCCTCGGCAACGGTCTCGAACCAGGGATTCATCGGGGTCCTTCCTCATGATCCTGCGGCCACCATCGGCGCAGGTCTTCCAGCAGTGCGGTAGTGGCGATCGTCAGCAGGCCGGCGCCTTCTTCGGCGCTCGATCCGGTGGGGTCGCCGAGGATTCCGTTGGGGCTGGCAGCCCGCACCCCGCCCATGCGCAGCAGCGGCAGCAGTTCGGCCAGCGGGCGGCGGTCCCCCGGTTCGGCCAGTTCGGCGCGCACCCGGTCGGGGCGCAGCGCGAGCTGGATCGAGGTCTCGGTGCGCCCGGCGTGCGGGTCGCCGCCGTAGCCGGGCGAGAACAGCCGCACGTCACGCGACTCCGACCGCAGCAGCGCGACGGCTCGGCGCAGCGCTTCCACGTTTCCGCCGTGCCCGTTGACCAGCACGATCCGCGAAAACGTGTCCGTGGCGGAGCGGCACAGCTCGACGACGAGCAGTTCCAGCGCCGCCTGTCCGATCGACAAGGTGCCCGCGAACCCCGCATGCTCGCCGCTGGCCCCGTAGGACACGGCAGGCGCGATCAGCAGATCGGTTCGCTCGGCCGCGGCCCGCCTGCTCACCGCCGACGCGATATCGCTGTCGGTCGACAGCGGCAGATGCGGGCCGTGCTGCTCGGTCGCGCCGAGCGGGATGACCAGGATCACTCCCTCGGCGGCGCGCACACCTGCCTCGGGCGATGTGAGGTGCGCCACGAACATGGCGCCCACATTAACGTCAGTCACTGACATAATCAAGAGCGCGTGCAGGTCGAAAGCTCGCCGAGTCCCTATCCTGTATCCATGTCCGCCCCGCCGCCGCGCGCACCGATGTCGATTCCGAAGCAGTCGGGGCACCGCGGGCGTCCGCCACGCACCACGCGCCGCGAGCTCGAGGTGATCGCGATGAAGCTGTTCGCCGAACACGGGTTCGACGACGTCACCGTCGAACGCATCGCCGCCGAGGCCGGGGTGAGCGAACGCACGTTCTTCCGCTACTTCCCCACCAAGGCCGAGGTGCTGTGGCACCAGTTCGACAACGAGGTCGACGACCTGCGCGCCGCGTTCGCCGCCGTCCCCGGCGACGAGCCGATGATGGCCGCGGTGCGCCGCATCGTGGTGGCGGCCAACAGATATCGCCCCGAGGACATCCCCGAACTGCGCACCAGAATGCGGCTCGTCTCCGGAGTTCCCGCCCTCTCGGCAGGCGCGGGGGCGCACTACGACGCGTGGGAACACGCCGTCGGCGAGTTCGCCGCGAGCCGTCTCGGCGCGGGCGCGGGCGACCTGATTCCGCTCGCCATCGGGCGCACCACCCTGGCCGCCGCGCGGGCGGCCTTCGATGCCTGGCTCGAGCGCGGCGACACCGATCTCACCGTCTATCTCGACCGGGCACTGCGCGCGCTGGAACGCGGGTTCGCCCCGGATTAGCCGGGCGCGCCACGTTTGGGCAGCACCACAGAGGGGGTATGAGTAGGCTCAGGCCCAACGCGCACTGTGCGCACCGAAAACGTCCGTCGTCGAAAGGGGCAGGGGTTTCCATGTCCGAGGTGTCCACGAGTCTTTCGGCGGATTCGCTGCCGGCGCAACCGCTCGACAACCTGCTGCCACAGCTGGTCGAGCACCTGCGGCAGAACCGCACCGGGCTGCGGGAAGAGTGGGCACGGCGCATCACCGAAGCCGAACTGCTGACCGCGATGACCCCGGAGGAGATCTTCTCCGAGGCGACGTCGATGTACGACAACTACGTCGAGGTGCTCGTCACCGGTAGCGTCGAGGCACTGCAGGCCTACGCCCGCGACCTGTCCGAGCGCATCATTCCGCGAGGCGTCGAGACCGACGAGGTCATCGGCATCGTCCTGCTGCTGCGCGACGTCCTGGCACGCAGCCTCTTCGAGAAGTACCAGTCCAACTTCGAGCTGCTCAATCGCGTGCTCGACGCCTACGAACCGGCCGCCAACCGCATCGCCAACACCGTGGCCGTGTCGTTCGTGCAGGAGCGCGAGCGCGTCATCAGCCGCCAGCAAGAGGCCATCCGCGAGCTGTCCACCCCGGTTCTGCAGGTTCGCGAGCAGCTGCTCATCCTGCCGATCATCGGCGTGCTGGACTCCCAGCGCGCCCGCCAGCTCACCGAGCAGCTGCTGCGCGCCATCCGCGCCAATCGCGCCAAGGTGGTCGTCATCGACATCACCGGTGTGCCCGCGATCGACTCCGTGGTGGCCAACCACCTCGTGCAGACCGTCGACGCCTCGGGCCTGATGGGCGCGAGCGTGATCATCACCGGCCTGTCCTCGGAGATCGCGCTGACCCTGGTGACCATCGGCCTCGATCTGTCCAAGATGAACGCGGTCGGCGACCTCCAGGGCGGTATCGAAGAGGCCGAGCGTCTCCTCGGATACGAGGTCTCCCGAGTGACCGAGCGCTTGAGCGAGCGGGACGGGCGCTGACCAAGCCACCATGCCGGTACCTATTCTCAAGCAGGGCACGTACCTGATCGCCTCGGTACAGTCGGCCCTGACCGACGCCGACACCGAGCGGCTACAGGACGACCTGATGAAGCAGGTCAGTCGCTATCGCGCGACCGGCATCATCGTCGACGTCACCGCCATCGATGTGATGGACTCCTTCGCCGCGCGCTCGTTGCGCACCATCGCGCACATGACCCAGTTGCGCGGCGCGGAAACCGTCATCGTCGGACTGCAACCCGAAGTCGCCTTCGCCATGGTGCAACTGGGCCTTACCTTCGAAGACATGCACACCGCGCTGGATCTCGAGGAAGGCCTCTCCTGGCTGAATCGGCACCCGCGGCGACGAGACGGTCGCGACAGTGGCCGCTGAGCAGGTGGCGATCGCGGTCAAGGTGTCCGAGGACATCGTCACCGCCCGGCAGGCCGGGAGCGAGTTGGCCGGTGACCTCGGGTTCACCCTCACCGACCGCACGATGATCTCCACCGCCATCTCCGAAATCGCCCGCAACATCACCAGTTACGCGGGAAGCGGCGAGATCAGGCTGCTCATCGACTTGCGCGAGGGTCGCCGCGCGCTCGTCATCCAAGCCGAGGACCAGGGTCCCGGCATCCGCGACATTCCCCGCGCGCTGGAGGACGGCTATTCCACCGGCCGCGGACTCGGACTCGGACTGCCCGGCGCGCGCAGGCTGATGGACCGCCTCACCATCGATTCCGCCCCGGGCCGCGGGACGTTGATCGAGATGTGGAAGTGGGTACCCGACGTTGCATGAGGACGGGATCATCGGGCGCATGGAGTGGTCGACGGCCGGTCGGGCGCTGCCCGGCCAGGACGTCTCAGGTGACCGCGCGCTCGTGCTCGACACCGGCGCCGGTGTGCTGTTCGCGGTGCTCGACGGGCTCGGTCACGGTGCGCCCGCGGCCGAGGCCGCCGATCGCGCGACGGTCATCCTCACCGAGAACTGTGGCGAACCGCTGGATGTGCTGATGGTGCTCTGTCATCGCGCGATGGTCGAAACTCGCGGCGCCGCAGTGTCTTTGGCGTTGATCGAGCCGGGCGAGACGCTGCAGTGGCTCGGCGTGGGCAATGTCGATTCGCGACTGCTCACCCTCGGCCCGGCCGGTCCGGAGCTGCGGGCCACGATGCTGCTCACCGGCGGCATCGTCGGGTACCGGCTGCCCTCGCACCTGCAGCCGCAGACGCTGCCGATCCGCCCCGGCGATCTGCTGCTGATGGCGACCGACGGGATCGTCGCGGTCGGCCCGGAATCGCTGGACCTGGCCAAACCGGCCACTGCCATCGCGGGCGATCTGCTCGCCCGCGACGCGAAGGACACCGACGACGCGCTGGTGCTCGCGGCGCGTTTCCGTGGGCCGTGCCCGTGAGGCCCCGAGACCGCGGTCTGTTCGCACCGACCCGGCCGATGAGAGGTTGCCGATGAGCGCTGTCCTGGTCGCATTTCTCGACGACTATTCGGCGGCCATGCGCCGCCACGTCGCCGCACCAGGCCAGGCCGGCCTCTCGGAGGGTTACGACCTCGGCAGGCGGGCCCTCGTGGAGGGCATCAGCCTGCTCGATCTCACCGAGCATCACTTCCGGGCGGTCGCCGAGGACGCAGGCACGCAGGCCGATCCGCGCCGCGCCGAAGTGGCACTGGAATTCCTGCTGCAGACCATGGCGGCCCTCGATATCGCCACCCGCGGCTATCTCGACGGCACTCGCCGCTACGAGCAACAGCGTTCCCGCGCGGAGGATCTCGAAGGCCGCGACGCGTTTCGCACCGCGCTCGTCGAATCGTTGCAGGACGGGTTCTTCGTCGCCGACGACCACGGCACCATCGTCGAGGTGAACTCCGCGTTCGGGGTACTCACCGGCTACGGCGCCACCGAGGTGCCGTTCCCGCTACCGCACCCCTGGGCACTGAGCGATCGCACCGGCTACCCCCAGATCGGCACGGAGGCAGCGCGATTCGTGATGCCGGTGCGGCATCGCGACGGCCGGGAACGCTGGCTGGCGGTGAGCGCGAGTTCGCTGGTGAAGCAGGAGAACGACGAGCGGATCTTCGTCGGCACCGTGCGCGATGTGACCGCCGAACACGACGCACAGGCCCGCGACCAGGCCGCCTCGCGTCTGGCCACCGCCGTCGGGGCCGCGACGAGCATGGTGGAGGTCCTCGCGGTCGGACTCGACGAGCTGCGCCGGACCATGGGCGCCGAGACCGCGCTGGTCGCGATCTGGCCTAGCCGGACCGGGCGCCCCGATGTCTACTCCTGCGGCGTGACGCCGTCGGGCAGCGAAGAAGCGGAGCCCGCTCCCGAAACCATCGCCACCGCGTCACAATTCACCGCGACGCCGATGCGGCAGAGTGGCCCGCGCGCGGACGGCCCCGTTGTACTCGACGACGACACCCAGGCCCTGCTCGATCGCTCGCGCAGGCAATCCGCCCGTGGCCTGTCGGCCATCACCGGTGACGAGGGCGGGGTCGACGCGGTCGTCGCACCGCTCGGCGAGACCGGTGACGCGGCACTGTGGGTGCGCTTCGGCGCGCCGCGCGCGGTGAGCGCCGCCGACTGGGCCCTGTATTCATTGCTCGTCGGCCATCTCAGCGTCGCACTGCAGCGCGCCCGCAACTTCGATCAGGCGCGCGCCACCTCGCTCACCCTGCAGCGGGCGATGCTCGGACCGATCGAACTGCCGCCCCGTTTCTCGGTGCACTACGAACCCGCCCTGCCACCGCTGGAGATCGGCGGCGACTGGTACGACGTGGTGCCGTTGCGTGACGGCACCATCGGCGTCGTCGTGGGCGACTGCGTCGGCCGTGGCCTGTCGGCCGCGGTGGTGATGGGCCAATTGCGTACTGCGGCAAGAGCTCTGCTGCTGCGCGGCGCCGGACCGGCACAGCTGCTCGCCGAACTCGACGCCGTGGCGTCCCGGATCCCGGGCGCCATGTGTACGACGGTGTGCGCGGCGGTGCTCGACCCAGAGCGCGGGATGGTGCGGTACTCGAACGCGGGCCACATGCCGCCGGTCCTCGCGCCTCCCGGTGGGCCGGGCCGGATCCTCGAGGGTGGACGCGCGGTTCCCCTGGCGACCTTCGACACGCCGCGCAGGCCCGAGGCCACGACCGCGCTCCCGCCGGGCGCGACCCTGGTGCTGTTCACCGACGGTCTGGTCGAGCAGCGCGGATACGACATCGCCGAGGGCTTCGTCAAGATCGCCGAAGTGCTCAGCGAAACCGGCGCCGCACTCCCCCGCGACGTCGCCGACGCCGTGCTGTCGCGGCTGTGCCCGCCCGCGGGCTACGACGACGACGTCGCCATGGTCGTCTACCGCCAGCCCCCGGAGCCGCTGAGCCTCGATTTTCCCGCCGCCGCCACCGAATTGGCCGGCGTGCGCCGCGGCCTCTACCGCTGGTTCGCCACCGCCGCGGTCCCGCACGACCTGGCCGCCGACCTCGTCGCGGCCGCCAACGAGGCCTGCAGCAACAGCGTCGAACACGCCTACCGCGACTCCGAACCGGGCCGCGTGAGTCTGACGGCCCGCTGCGACGGTGACCGGGTGGTCCTCGAGATCGCCGACAACGGCAACTGGATTCCCACTCCCACCGATCCCGGCTATCGCGGTCGCGGCGTCGAGATGATGCGGGTGCTCACCGAGGACCTCACCTTCGACCACGACGAGAGCGGCACCCGGGTGCGCATGTGGGTGACCCTGCCCTCGATCACCTTCCCCACCGCGAACCCGCTGCGCGCCTCCTCCCGACCGCCGGCGGTCAGCTCCCGGCAGAACTCGTTCTGACCGGGGTGGTCTCGTAGGCCGCCACGTCGAAGCTCTTCAGCAGCCGGTGGAATCGGAAGCTGAAGTCCGGCCACAGCGTGGCATTGTGGCCGTCCTCGTCGACGAACCAGCTGGTGCAGTCGCCGGCGTTCCACACGGTGCCGTCGAATTTCTTCTGCAGGTCCCGGTTGTAGCCGGCCTGCGCGTCCGCCTTGACCTCGACCGTGCGTAGCCCATCGGCCGCCATCGTGGTGATCGCGTCGCTGATGTAGTTGATCTGGGATTCGATGGTGAAGATCGCCGAGGTGTAGCTCAGCGCGGAGTTCGGGCCGATCATCAGGAACATGTTGGGGAAGTTCGCGATCGTCGTACCCTTGTACCCGCTCATCCCCTCGGCACCGAAAACCTCGGACAGCGTGCGGCCGTCGCGCCCGCTGATCAGGTCGTAGGTCGGCGAGTCGGCGATCCGGAAGCCCGTCGCCAGCACGATGGCGTCGACTTCACGCTCGGTGCCGTCGTTCGCGACGATCGACTGCTCGCGGATCTCGGCGATGCCGTCGGCGACGACCTCGACATTGTCGCGGGCCAGCGCGGGGTAGTACACGTTCGAGACCAGCATGCGCTTGCACCCGAGGCGGTAGCCGGGCGTGACGGTGCGACGCAGCTCCCGGTCCCGGATCACCCACCACATCTTCAATCGCGCACCGCGCGAGAAGAAGTCGGCGAACGGCGGGTACTTGGACTGCCAGAGCACGAACGACTCACGCACCCAGTACACGCCGATCCGCGCCAACCGCTGCGCACCCGGAACACGCCGGTAGTAGAGGCGTTCCAGCCACGAGTACTTGCGTCCCATGCGCGGCAACACCCACGGTGCGCTGCGTTGATACAGGTCGAGCTTGGCGACCTCGCCCGCGATGGACGGCACGATCTGGATCGCGGACGCACCGGTGCCGACCACCGCGACCCGCTTGCCCGCGAGCTCGAACTCGTGATCCCAGCGCGCGGAATGGAACATCACCCCCCGAAAGGTGGTGATGCCCTTGATGTCGGGCAGCTTCGGTGCACTCAGCGGGCCGGCCGCCGACACCATGATGTCGGCGGTGTAGGAGCCGTCGCTGGTCTGGATCTCCCAGCGCGCGGTGTGGTTGTTCCAGCGCGCGCCGATGACCTCGCAGCCCAGCACGATCGAGTCGCGCACCCCGTGCCGGTCGACCACGTCCTGGACATACCGCTGGATCTGCGGCTGTGTCGAGAACGAATGCGTCCAGTGCGGATTGCGGGCGAACGAGTACGAATACAGCTGCGACGGCACATCGCACCCGGCGCCGGGATAGGTGTTGTCGCGCCACGTGCCGCCGATGTCGCTCGCCCGCTCGAGGACGACGAAGTCGGTGATCCCCAACTGGCGCAGCCGAACAGCCACACCCAGCCCGGCGAAGCCGGCGCCGATGATCGCGACGCGGGTGTGACGCGTCGACGGTGCGGTCATCGTGTCTTCGTCGTGGTGTCGTAGGCGTCGATGTCGAAAGTGCGCACCATTCGCCGATATTTGAAGCTGAAGTCCGGCCACAGCGCCGAGTTGTTGCCGTGCTTGTCGAGGAACCAGCTGGTGCAGCCGCCGTTGACCCACACGGTGCGGGCCATCTTCGGCTGCAACTGCTCGTTGTATTCGACCTGCGCGTCCAGACGGACCTCGAACGATTGCAGGTTGCGCTGCTCCATCGTGGTGATCGCGTCGACGATGTAGTTGATCTGGGATTCGATGATGTAGATCAGCGAGGTGTAGTTCAACCCGGAGTTGGCGCCGAGCATGAAGAAGATGTTCGGGAAATTGGCGACCGTGGTGCCCTTGTACATCTGGTAGCCCTCGGCATCGGCTGCCTCGGACACGGTCCGGCCGTCGCGACCGGTGTACAGGTTGAAGGTCGGCGAATCGGCGACGTGGAAGCCGGTGGCCAGCACGATCGCGTCCACCTCCCGCTCCGTGCCGTCCTCGGAGACGATCGAACCGCTGCGGACCTCGGCGATGCCGTCGGTGACGACGTCGACGTTGTCACGATCGAGCGCGCCGTAGAACTTGTTCGACACGAGCATGCGCTTGCAGCCGATCCGGTGCTGGGGCAGCACTTTTCGGCGCAGCTCCGGGTCACGGATCTCGAAGCGCATCTTGAATCGCCCGACCGTCTCGAGCACGATGCCGGTCCACGGATACTTCACCTGCGTGATCACGAACAGCTCGCGCGTGATGTAGATCAGCGCACGGATGAACCGTTGCAGGCCCGGAACACGTTTGAAGGCAAAGCGTTCCAGTCCCAGGTACGGCCGCGAGATCTGCGGCATCACCCAGGTGGCGGTGCGCTGGTACACGTCGAGGTGCTCCACCTCGGGCGCGATCGACGGAACGATCTGCACCGCCGAGGAACCGGTGCCGATGACGGCGACCTTTTTGCCGGCCAGGGTAGCGTCGTGGTTCCACCGCGCGGAGTGGAAGATCTCGCCCTCGAAGCTCGAGATGCCCTTGATATCGGGCAGATTCGGCTCGGCGAGCACACCCGCCGCCGAGACGATGAAATCGGCGGTGAAGGTGCCCTTGCTGGTCTCGATGTCCCAGCGGCCGTCGGCGTCGTTCCAGCGGGCGCCGGTCAGCGCGCAGTCGAAGATGTGCTTGTCGCGAACGCCGTAGCGTTCGGACACGGTGCGCAGGTACTGCTCGATCTCGGGCTGGGGCGAGAACGAGCGGGACCAGTCGGGATTGAGCGCGAACGAATACGAGTACAGGTGTGAGGGCACATCACAGCCCGCACCGGGATAGGTGTTGTCGCGCCAGGTTCCGCCGACATCGGGGCCGCGTTCGATGACCACGAAATCGGACAGGCCACGCTGGCTGAGCCGGATCGCGGTACCCAGGCCGGAGAGCCCGCTGCCCACGATCATGACCTGGACGTGGCGGGTGTCGTTACTGCTCATGGGGCGACCTCAGCGGGATTCGTAGATGCGTTTGTGACCGGAGACAGCGGCCAGCCGGAACGGACGCCGCGTTTCCTCGGCCATGGCGTGGTACGCGCCGTCACTGGGCGAAGTGGCCTCGTGCAGTGCCCGGTAGTGCTCGTAGCCGAGCAGCTCACGCGAGCTGATCGCGGCGAGATTCGCCTCGGTCCGCAGGTGCTCGCGGTAGCCGGGCGTCACGGTGCCGCTGAAGAATTCGGCGACGCTGCCCGATCCGTAGCTGATCATGGCCAGGGCCTTGTCGGTGAGGTCGTCCGCGTGATCGAGCAGCGAGGCCAGGCCGAGGTACAGCGAGGCGGTGTAGCTGTTGCCGACCGTGCGGTTGTAGGTCGTCGTCGTACCGATGGCGGCCTCGATCGCGTCGGCGTCGGCGGTGTGGCCCTGGCTTTCGAGCAGATGCCGGTGCGCCTTGTAGGCCATCTTGGTGAAGGGCTGGTGGTAGCAGAACGCGGCGAACTCACCGAGCTCACGACCGCCCTGACGGCGGTAGTCCGACCAGGCCTCCTGGGCGGCCTTCTGGTAGGCGTTGACCGAGGTCTTGCCGTCCACGATGGCCTCGGTCCGGTAATTCGGACGCCAGAAGTCCATGATGTCGGCGCTGTAGAGGCCCGAAATCGGGTCCAGCGCCAGGATCGCCGGATCCGCGGTGACCAGCATCGCGACAGCGGCGGCGCCCTGGGTCGGCTCACCCGGGGTGTCGAGTTCGTACTTCGCGATGTCGGCGGCGATGACCAGCACCCGCTGCGACGGGTCGCGAGCGATCAGCCCCGCGGCGAACTGCAGCCCGGCGGTGCCGCCGTAGCAGGCCTGCTTGAGCTCGACGACGCGGGCGGCGTTGGGCAGCCCGATCAGCGAGTGCAGGTACAGCGCAGCGGCTTTGGACTGGTCGACACCGGTCTCGGTGGCCAGCAGCACGGTGCGGATATTGTCGGTGCCGTGCCGTTCCAGGATCGGCTTGGCGGCGGCCGCGGCGATGGTGACGATGTCCTCGTCGGCGGCGGCGACGCTCATCTTCTCCTGGCCGATGCCGAGGTAGAACTTGTCGCGATCCACGCCGAGTCGCTCGGCGAGGACGGCGTGATCGAGAGCGTAGTGGGTGGTGGCGAACGAGAGGTCGTGGATACCGACCGGTGTAGTTGTCATCGTGGGCTTCCGTTGCTCGTGGTGGACCGCTCGAATTGGGTATGGGCACGCATCAATTCACCGCGGTTGGTCTGTGCCGCCATCAGCGACAGCTCCCCGCACAACACGGTGGCCGCCCCGATCACCGCGAGGCGTCGGGCGTTCTCGCCGGGCTGCCGGTCTTCGCGGCAGCCGAGGCGTTCCAGGTTCTCGTCGACGAAACTCGCGTGCTTGCCGTTGCCGACCGTGCCCACGATCAGGTTGGGCAGGGTGCACGAGAAGTAGAGGTCGCCGTCACGATCCTCGGCATGGGTGATGCCCTGGGATCCTTCGACGATATTGGCGGCGTCCTGGCCGGTCGCCAGGTAGTACGCGAGCAGCATGTTGGCGTAATGCGCGTTGGCGGAACGGATTCCACCCGCCAGCAGGGTGCCGATCAGGTTCTTGCGGATATTGAGCTGGGTCACCTGCGCCGCGGTGGTGTGCAGGCGCTGCTCGACCACCTCGCGCGGGATGAGCAGTTCGGTGATCACGTTCTTGCCGCGACCGAGAATGCCGTTGACCGCGGTGGCCTTCTTGTCGGTGCAGTAGTTGCCCGAGATCGAGCCGTAGCGCACCCCGGGCATGGTCGACAGGATGTGATCCATCAGGTGGTCACTGGCCAGGGTCGCCATGTTGTGGCCCGACGCGTCGCCGGTGGTGAACTCGAAGCGCAGGAACAGCAGGTTGCCGGTGATCTGGTGGTGCAGGTCGATGAGCCGGGCGAAACGACTGCTGCCGGCGACCACCTCCTGGAGCTCGGCCATGCGGCCTTCCAACTGCCCGACCGTGGTGTAGGCGGTGTACGCGTCGTCGGCTTCCAGCAGGATCGAGCGCGTCATCCGCTCGTCGATCAGCGTCGCGACGATGCCCTTCTCGGCCAGGGTGCTGATGCGCGCGCCGCGCCCGACCGAGGGCCACAGCGGGGTTTCGTAGGTGGCGAGGGGAACGTCGACGGCGTCGTCGACGACATTTCCGGTAATGCGGACAGGCCCCACCCACTGCAGCGGCACCGCCGCGTACGACATGTCATTCATGGGTGACTCCTTCTCGATTTTCGGATTCACGCCACCAGGGGCTCCGGTGGGCAAGTGCTGCGGCGTCGATGCCGCGAAGCAGGCAGAAGTTCGCGACATCGCCGGTGACGAGCAGGTCGGCGCCGACCAGATCGGCGGGGGTGCGGGCGCCGAGGACGGTGAGGATGGTGCGCAACTGGTCGAGCCAGGTCCCGATCTTGTCGACCAGGGCGGCGGTGTCGTGGCTGACCAGAGTTTCCAGGAACGCGCCCGCGACGCCGGTCGCGTCGGCGCCCAGCGCGAGTGCGCGCGCGATGTCCAGTGGCGAGCGGATGCCACCGGTGGCGGCGATGTCGATGCCGGGGATGCCGGCGCAGTCGAGCAGGCAGTTCGGGGTGGACTGGCCCCAGCTCTCGATGAACCCGAAGTCACCGCCCACACGCCGATCGTTCTCGATGCGAGCGAAGTTCGTGCCGCCGCGGCCGCCTACATCGGCCACGGACACACCCGCGTCGCGCAACCAGGTGACGGTCTGCCTGCTCAGGCCGAACCCGACTTCCTTGACGAAGACCGGCACCGCGGTATCGGCGACGATGCGTTCGATCTGGCGCGGCCACGCCCCGAACGAGCGGTCGCCCTCGGGCATGACCACTTCCTGCACGGCGTTGAGATGGATCTGCAACGCATCGGCCTCGAGCAGATCGATGGCGCTGCGCACCTGGTCGACGGTCGCGTTCGCGTTGACGTTGGCCATCACGAATCCGTGCGGGTTCTCTTGGCGCAGCACGCGATAGGTGCCCGCGACCGACGGATCACGGAAGTAGGCACTCATCGAGCCCGAGGCGATGGGGATGCCGGTCTCGCGCGCGGCGATGGCGAGCTGGCGGTTGATCTCGCCGGTCTTGGTGCTGCCGCCGGTCATCGCGTTCACGAACAGCGGTGTGTTCCACTGCTTTCCCGCGACTTCGACGGCCAGGGAGACATCCTCGGCATCGATGCCGGCGAGGGCGTGGTGGACGAAGGTGACAGAGTCGAAGTCACTGACTCCGGTGGCCTGGCGGTGGTGGTTCACCGCGTGGCGAACGTGGTCGTCCTTGCGATCGGCGATCATCGTGGGTCCCCTTCGACAAGGTGGGTTCGCAGGGACAGCGGGCGGATTCCGGCGGTGATCCAGCGCCCGGTGAGCTCGGCGATCGCCGCGGGGCGGGTGCGTTCGATGAGCGCGATACCGCAGTCACCACCACCGGCGCCCGAGGGTTTCGCCGCCGCACCCACCGCGGCGCCCGCGTCGCACAGTGCGTGCAGACGCGGTGTCATGATGCCCAGGCCCGACGTCGCGTCGAGATCGACGAGCAGTGTTCGCGCGCTGTCGATTTCGACTCGCACAGCGCGGGAGTCATCGGCTTCGATGGCGGCGACCAGCCGTTCGACACACTCGTTGCTGTGCGCCCGGAAGGTGCTGCGGTCGCCGTCGAGGCCGGCGACCAGCGCCGGTGTGGAGGCCGGGTTCCCGGTCCAGCCGACCTGCAGGGTGAGCTCGGTCGGGGTGGGCAGCGGGCGCACCGACAGGCCCGGCCACGGGGAACGCAGGGTCGCGTCGACGCCGTCACGGGCCAGCGAGGCCGCCACCTGCGCACGGTCCGGGGATCGATAGGCGAGCCAGCCGCCCCAGGTGCTCACGGCGACATCGCCGCCCGAAGCGCGCGGATTGACCGCGATCGTGGCGAGCATGGCCAGCCGGTACCGGTCCATGGGATCGAGCCCGAGGGCGAAGTGCTGCCCGAGGGCGGCGACGGTGGCCACCGTGACGGCCGCGCTGGACCCCAAGCCGAACTTGCGACCATCGGCGTCGCCGAGGTCGGCGGTGACGCTCAGCCGGAAGTCGGAGACGGGGACGCCCCGTTCCAGGAGCAGCCGGTGAACCAGCGAAACGGCCGCGAAGACATAGGAAAATGCCGCTGGTACACCAGCATCGGAGATCGGTGCCAATTCGTCACCGTGACGCCCACACGACAGCGTGACACCGCCGTCCAGATCCGAGTGCACGGTGATGCCGTCGCCGGGATCCGCCGCCGTGACCGTGGCGGTCGCGTAGCGGTCGACCGCCGTGAGCACCGCGAGGTGTCCCGGCTCGACCACGGCGTATTCACCGGCGATGAAGAGCTTGCCCGGTGCGCGACAACTGGTCATCGATCGTCACCCGCCGCCGGTGCACCGGCCGTGGTCAGCGACGCACCGGGACCGATGTGCGCGATCCGGGTGGTGACGAAGTCGCCGAGTCCGTTCAGGGTGGCATCGACCAGTGGCGCGTCCGCACGCGAGCACAACACTTTGACGTTCGGACCCGCGTCGATCGTGGCGTAGGCCATGATCCCGTCGGCGCGCAGCGCGAGGACCGCGTCGAGGATGGCGATCGAATGCGGTGACAGGTACCGGATTCCGGGTCGAGCGGTAAGCATGGTGGCGTGCATGCCGAGGGCGTTGCGCTCGGCGATCTCCCCGATCGCGGGAAGGTCCTGTCGTGCAATGGCTTTGCGCATCTCCGCCAGATCGAGCACCGACGAATCGGCCCACGGCCGATAGAACGGCGAGGTGGCGGTTGTCTCGCGCATGGCGACCCGGCTCGAGACGGCCTTCGCGCCCTGGTTCACCACGGCGACCACCAGAGCCGGATCCAGCTCGTCGCCGCCGATCGGCTCCGCGAACGAACTCAGGTCCCCCGCTTCGCCTTCGCCGTCACCGGCGTGCCAGACGACGAATCCACCGAAGATGGAGCGCGAGGCGGAGCCGGAGCCGCGCCGGGCCAGTCGCGACAGGGCGCGACCGTCGAGGTCGAGCTCATAGGCGGCCGCCGCAGCGGTGGCCAGGGCCGCGAAGCCGCTCGCCGAGGAGGCCAGACCGGCGCCGGTGGGCCCGGCGTTGGACGTCACCACCATCGCACGGTCGGCACGACCGGCCTTGGCGCGCACCAGATCCAGGAACGTCTCGATGCGGGTACGCGCGGCTCCGGTGGCCGCGACACCGTTGAACTCGACGACATCGGCCGGTCCCTCGATCACCCGCACCGATGTGGTGGTCGGGAAGATGTCGAGGGTCATCGACAGGCTGCCCGTGACGGGCAGGAACAGGGCTTCGTCCCGCTTGCCCCAGTACTTCACCAGGGCGATGTTCGGGTACGCGACCGACTCGGCGGACGGCCCGGTCACGGCGCCGCGCTCGGCGACCGCGGGTGATGCGGGAGTGAAAGTCATGGATTGACACCGTGTTCCGAGGTCGAGACGGATAGGGACTCCGCGCCTGAACGCAGGCTGCGGGTGGGGACCGTCCAGGTCTGTACCGCGCCTGCGCGGCGCAACGCGGCGCTGACCGTGCGCGCGTCACCGGTCTCGGTGAGCGCGAGGACGCAGCCGCCGAGACCGGCGCCGGTGAGCTTGGCGCCGTACGCGCCCGCCTCCAGCGCCGCGGCGACCAGTGTGTCGATATGCGGGGTGCTCACGCCGAGTTCGGCGAGCAGGTCCTGGAAGTCGAGCATCGCCCGGCCCAGCGACGCGGCGTCGCCCGCCGCGAGATCGGCCGCTGCGCCGCCGATCAGCTCGCCGGCCCTGGTCAGCACGCGGCGCGCGGACCGCGGGTCCCGGTCGAGTGTGCGGCGCACCCCGGCGACCGCGTGCTGGGTGGACCCGGGCACCCCGGTATCGGCGATCACCAGCGCGGCGTCGAGACCGATATCGAGTGCGGTGGCGGTGCCCTCGCGGAACAGGATCGGGCCGTCGGCCAGCACCGCGCTCGCATCGATGCCGCTGGCTCTGCCGTGCGCGACCTGTTCACCACACTGCACGAGTTCGTAGAGCGTGGCGGCGTCGACGGTTCGGCCGTGCAGGTCGGCGACGGCACGCACGGCCGCGCCGGCGCACGCCGCGCTCGAGCCGAGCCCGCGAGCGAGCGGAATGTCGCACTCCATCACCACATCGGCGATATGGCCGGTCAGGCCCCAGCGCCGCAATGCCTCCTCGACCGCTACGCGCGGTCCGGACAACGTGTTCTCCGCGGCATTCGGGTTGCCCGCGACGAACCCGAAGTGTCCTTCGGGAACCTCGACGATGCCGCCGGGGGTGCCGGGACGCGCGACCGCCCGCACCGACAGGGTGGGCAGCGGAAACGCGATGGCGGGTGTCCCGTGCACCACGGTGTGCTCACCCAGCAGGATCGCCTTGGCGTGGGCTCGGCCCACGCCACGGACCGGGCCGGTCGCTGTGGAGCTGTGTTCAGTACGTTCTCGAACGGGACTGTTCACGACGATTCCTCTCCAGACTCGGCCCGGCCGTGCCGGTTACCGAGACGATCGGCCGAAAATGGCGCGCACGGACGGGAAGAACGCGGGCACCTGCGCGGCGTACGCGCGATAGGACGCACCGAAACGAGCGATGAGATCGCGCTCCTCCAGGTAGGTTCCGAGCAGGATGTACCCGGTCAGCCCGAGCGCCCACACCAGGTGTCCGACGGTGAACTCACTGGCGAACCAGAACGACACCAGCAGACCGGTCATCAGCGGATGACGAACCAGCTTGTAGACGCCGTTCACCTGCAGACGGTCGACCGTCGCGTCCGGTACCTGGATCACGTACTGGCGGTAGGCCTGACTGATGCCGAGCAGGTGGAAGTGGTTCAGCAGCAGGGTAGCCGCGTAGACCAGCACGAAGCCGATCCAGAACCCGGTGTCGAGCACCACCGCGAGCGCGCCGTCGGCCGACCACAGCACGTGCGGCACCGGCTGCCACGCCAGCATGATCACCCACATCACCAGGCACACGCCGATGATGTAGACGGTGCGCTCGAGCGCCTCGGGCACCCAGCGGGTGATGAACGCCTTGAACGAGGGCCGGGCCATGCCCGAGTGCTGCAGCGCGAACAAGGCGAGCAGCACCAGGTCGATCGCGATCGCGGGGACCGCGGACAGGTGCGGTCCCTTGTCCACCGTCTTGGGCAGCCACCAGCCGCCGGCGAACAGCAGCATCAGCGGCACCGTGATGCCGGCGAAACCGTAGACGGCGAAGGAGAACAGGAACGGGACGAGCCGCGAGGGGCTCGTCACCACGCCCCGAACCTGTTGCGGTGACATCAGATCCATGCGAACCACGGCAGGTAGCGTGAGCGAACGGTGCCCGCTTCCAGACGCGACTCCAGGCGCGCCTTCCACTTGTTGCCGTACCCCTCGTTGAGGAAGCCGCCGGGCACGACCAGACGCCAACCCGACTGCGCCACCATCCAATACGGCACGATGACGCCGGGGTTCACGTCACGCATGTAGTCGAGCTTGTCGGGGATCTGGCTCCAGTGGATGCCGGGGTAGCGGTGGTGCACGCTGTGGTAGCCCTGGTTGAAGATCAGGAAGTTGAGGATGTTGCCCGCGTTGTTCAGCGAGGTGCTCGGCTCATCGGTGAATCCGCGTGCGGGAGCGTGGCTCAGCCAGGCGAAGTAGCCGGCGTTGACCTGGGTGATCAGGAACGGCACCCAGTAGAACAGCACGAACTTCTCGAAGCCCGCGACATACCAGACAGAGCCGATCACGAGGGTGTACACCGCGAGATCGAAGATGAACTGGTGACGCGTCTTACGACGGCGCGGCGCCGGGTTCGCGGCGAACACCGTCCGCACCGTGTGGATCTTGACGACCATGCCGTAGCGGACCCAGTACCAGAGGGCGCCGATGCCCTTGTCCAGGCCGGTGGTCGCGGTGACATCGCCCGGGCCGTCGTTGAACCGGTGATGGTTGAGGACGTGCACCTCGCGCATCTCGGCCGCGGTCAGGTTGCCGGGCAGGCAGCACAGGATGTCGACCACCCGGTTGGGGAACTTGGACACGAACAGCGGGCGATGGGTGTGCATGTGCATCACGCCGATGGTCAGCGAGAGGTTCAGCAGCGAGAGCACGATGATCAGCGGTACCGCGATGTACCAGGTGGAGGTGCCGGGGATGAACAGCGCGGCTGCGGTCATGCCGATCCACAACGCGATGTGGAGCAGCGGGCCGACGTTGGATGCGTGCTCGAGTTTGAACACGCGCCGGCTGAACGGCGGTTTCTCTGTGGGCGCGACGGGCGTTCCGGTGCTCATGGGAGAGCTCCTTCGCTAGTAGTGACGATCATCGAGGAGGTGTTCCTCGACTACTGGTGGCTGCTGTTGTCGAGAGCGGCGAGCTGCAGCCGTGTGGCCAGCGCCCGGATCGCGTCGGGTTCGTGGCTCGGCACCCGCTCCATGGCACCGAAGGCCAGGTGATCGGCGATCATCATGGTGCGGATCGCCGAGTCGGAGAGTTCGCCGGTCAGGCGGCCTTCGGGCAGGGTTTGCACCAGCGCGAAGGTGGTGTCGACGATCAGCGGCATCAACGAGGTTTCCGTCGAAGCCAGGTCGCCCGCACCGAGCACCTGCGAGGCCGACGCCGAGCCGGTGGTGAAATCCGGTGAGGCGTCGAGCATCTGATGGATCGCGGCGTCGCCACTGCGGCGCACACGCTCGAGCATCGTGGTCCAGTAGGTGGACGAGGCGGCGGCCAGCGTGGCCGCGGCGACCGGGCGCCGGAAGGGGGCGGGCGCCCCGACCGCGCCACACAGGAACGCCGAGGTCGTGATCGTCATGTACGCCATCGCCGCCCGCGCGCCCAGGCTCGGCGTGCCGGGACCGAGCTTGGCCAGCAGCGCGAAGCCGCCGAGGGCGGGGGTGAGCTGGCGCAGCATCACCATCCGGGTGAGTTCCTCACGGTCGGCGGCGCCGTAGATCGCGAGTTCGTTGTCGCGCAGGTCGTTGGCCGACTGGGCGATCACGGCGACACAACCCGTCAGTTCCCGCAGATCCGCTTCGGGCAGCACATCTTCGGCGACCAGGGCGCAGGCGTAATGGGTGATCCGGCCGAGCACGCCTTCGCTGTAGGCCACGCGGGTCAGCGGTGCGTCGATATTGCGCGCCATGACCCGGCCCACATCGGTGAGCACCAGCCCGACCCGCTCGCGACCCTGCTCGGACAACGCCGCGAGCAGCGCCCTGATGTCGGCGATGCGCTCGGCGAGTACCCGGTCGACGGCTTCGCTGTCGCGGATCTTGCCCTCGAGCGCGGGCAGCGGCGGTGGGAGGGTGTCGCTCGCGCCGTTGAGGTAATCCACTGCCGCCAGCACGGCGCCGCTGGCTACCGCGCGATCGCTGAGGTCTTCGAAAGCGTCGAGCACACGACAGGCGAGCAGCGCTGCGGTGGCCTCGTCGCGCAAGGTCGCAGGCAGCAGACCGACGGCGATGCCCAGGTTGCGGCCCGCGGGGATCAGCGCGAGCGCGGCCAGTTCCTGCGGTGACCGCGCGGCGCGCAGTGCGTCCAGATCCGGTGCGCGGCGTAGGTTGCGCAGTCCGCGGATCAGGAGGGGAAGTCGTGCTGAGCTCATCGGGAGATCACCTGCTCGAGAAGTTCGCGCAGGTCGTCGCGCGCGAGGGAAGGGGGAAAGACGTCGAGTGCGCGGGTGGCCTTCTCGGTGGCGTCCATCGCGACCAGGCGGGCCGCTTTGGTGGCACCGCTCTCGACCAGGTCTTCCTGCAGGGTCGCGCTGGAAATCTCTGCGTCCAGCCACATTTCGCGGGCGCCGGGCCGCGAGCCGAGCCATTCGATGACCGGCCAGGTCGGCACCCGGCGTTCGAGGTCACCGCCGGCGTCCTTGCCCAGGCCCGGTCCGCCCTCGATGTCGCGGACGTCGTCCATGATCTGGAAGGCGAGCGCGAGCTGGTCGGCGTACTCCATCAGGGCGTAGAGCCGGTCGAGATCGACCCCGCCCGCGGTGCCGCCGTACGCGCACGACAGCCGGAACAGGGTGCCGGTCTTGGCCCCTGCCACGAGTTCGTAGTGGCGGCGCAGCGCGACCTCGTCGATCGAGGGCGGCAGGGTCTCGATGAGCTGACCGTAGGACAGGTCGGAGAGCCGGTCGGCGTAGGTGATGCCGGGCGCCTCACCGACCCGCGCGAAGACCTCGGGGTTGTCGGTCAGCACGCGGGCGACGACCTGCATCGATGCGCCGGCCAGGTGGAATCCGGCGCGGGCACTGGTGCGCACGCCGAACGCGGCGGGCACCGACGGTGCGTCGCGGCGCAGCAGCGATCCGTCGCAGATGTCGTCGTGGACCAGCGAGGATTCGTGCAGCATCTCCATCGCGCAGGCCAGGTCGACGGCGTCGCCCAGCGGGGCAGCGGTGTCGGCGGCGTCGGGGAGCAACCCGGCGCAGGCCAGGACCAACCGGGCCCGCACCCGTTTGCCGGGAGCGGCCAGGATGTGGGTGTAGATCGCGTCGAAATCCTCACCGGTGATGAGCAGTTCCCGCAGTCGTGCGGTGACCAGCGCCAGCTGCTCGGTCGGTCCGGCCGGTCTGGGCATGACCACCACTTGGTCGCCCGAGTGCTGGTCACCCGAGTGCTGTGCTGCGGGTAGCGCGGGATTATCCATAGCGCTGAGCTCCTTTGGTGTGGTCACGATGCGGAGAGGTTCACCGGCAACTGCCGGACACGGGTTTATGGAGTTTCCGGCGGGGCAGTCGTAGGGAGTCACCTCTCGCAGCCGACGGGGTCGAGCGTCCCGTTCGCTGGCTACCGACGGGTAGTTTTGTAGAGGAAGCTCGAGATGTCAAGCATTCCAACATGTTCCAAGTTTGAAACCTACAATTGTGCTGTACCACAATGGTTTACGGATACTTCAGGCGGGGAACACAGCAGGGACAGCCGACTGCCGGTTCCAGGTGTGCGGCGTAATCGCCTGCACTACAACGGCTTCCGCGTCATCGCGATAATTCGGGGGCGAACTCATGAGTCGCGGAGCTGCCCGGGGTAGACACCTCGGGAGTCATCCGGCGATGCGTGGGGGTCGACCGCGATACGGTCGGGTCGGCGCTCGCAACGTCAATGTTGTTGGCACACACACGATTCGGGACCAGAGTGACACGAACTGTCCGTCCGTCAACAACTCCGGTGACTGGGACAGCCCTGTGTGAACCATACAATCCGATTCGCGTTACCGCGAGCCGAGGCGCGATCGGGAACCGACCCGAAGGCCCGCGGCGATCCGATATCACGCCCACCGTAACGATGAAACCTGTTGCAGCACTGTTAGTTTCGCTAGCAACGCAGCGGTCAGCGAGGCGGCCGAGTGAAAAGCCGCGACCGGGTTCGGTCAGCGGGCGGCGGTGCTGCCCAGGCTGCCGAGGACCAGGAGGTTCGGCGCCGGGTGGTCGACGGACGGGGACGGAGCCGTGGAACGGGCAGGGGGGCGCATGATCGTGCAGCGACGGACCAAAACGGTGCCACAGGCGTGGACGGTGGTGGTGATCAGGTCCTCGGCCAGCGGCAGGTCGTCTTCGCGATAGGCGTAGACCGAGAAGCGCACCGTGCGACATTCGCTGTTCGGGTCGGCCTGCTGAACCGCTTCGGCGGGGCAGCTCGACAGGAGCATGATCGCGGCGGCCAGGTCCGCACAGGGATCACCACCGACCAGCGAGCCGGCGGCGAAGGCAGCGAAAAGTGTGCGCAGGCAAGGCTGTTCGGGTCTCTGCTGGGAGTCCTGGATCTGCGACCAGCGGCGCAAGGCCGGATGGTCGGCGATGTCGGCCCTGCCCTGCCACCGCCGGCGCGCGCAGTCGAGCAGCCGGGCGGACGTCGAGTCCCACACATGGGGAGCCTCGATCCGGGCGACGATCCGCAGTAGGCGGCATTCGTCGGCAGCGGTGGCCACGGGCGGTTCGATGAGCGGCGCCGTCGCCTGTCGGTGCGTCTGCATTGTCGACCTCCTACCGCACGAGAGAAGAACCGAACGGGCGCTGCGCGGCGGCGGAACCACGCCGCCACGCCAGGCGGAACGCCCACGCCGAGGCCAGCACCGACATGACGACGACGGTCGCGATCACCCCGAAGACCACCCCACCGGACCACCCGACACCGTCGTATCGCGCGATCAACGCCGACGCGAGAATCGGGCCCGCCGTGATGAACACGGGAATCAGCAAGATCAACCCGAGGGTTACCAGGCTCGACGGCGTCATCACTGTTTTCGCTGCGGAGAAATCACGTCGAGAGATCATGGTGTGCGGCCCCGACGGCTGCGTGACTGTAGCCATTTCCGCCCTCTCCGTTACCTGAATGGAACCCAGCGAAACTATCGAGTCCCAAACGTACAGCCCCGATCCGGCCAACCGCGTACTTCGTCACGAAACAGTGATAACCCGAAACTGAACCAAATCCGTGCAGCAGGCATAACCCCAGCTCAGGCAGCATTTACTCGGTAGCCATCAATTTGCTGTCCCTGTTTATCATTCAGATCGGATAACAATTTCAGGGGGCTATCATGCACACGTCAGCCTTCTCGATGAGCACGTCTTCAATCTCATCCGGAAAGCAATCAGTTCGACAATCTGCCTGATCGAAATCTCGTCGCGCAATTGCCAAGCGGCGACAGCTGTTTCGAGTCGGGAACATTGTTCGGCGCGTACGACGCGGAGTCAGCCCGGTTCGCTACCGAAGCTGCCTTCCAGCCGATTGCGCGAACCCGGATGCACGAGCCGTGCCACGCTGACCAACCCGCCCGACGACCAGGTGCGGCGCCGGATGAGCAGGCACGGCTCGTCGGCGTCGATGCCGAGCAGCACGCACTCCTCGCGGGCGGCCCGCACCGCCTCGACGACATGCTCGCCGCGCAGCAGCGGCGCGACCTCACTGAGGTAGCTGTTCGGGGTGACGGTGGTGAAGTCCTGGGCGAGGTAGTCGGGGGCCTGCGCCGGGTTGACGTAGCGGTCCTCGAGCTGGATCGGCACGCCGTCCTCCAAGTGCACCAGCAGCGAGTGGAATACCGTGCCGCCCATGGCATTCGCCATTTCCGCGTCGCCGGGCACCTCGGACCGCACGAACACCACCTCGGTGCGATGACGATGTCCGCGACCGGTGATCTCGTCGGCGATGTTGCGGACCTCGAACAGCGGTGAGGTGGCCTTGCTCGCCGCGACGAAGGTGCCCACACCCATCACCCGGGTGAGCGCGCCGTCGGCGGTCAGGTCACGCAGGGCGCGATTGATCGTCATCCGGGACAGCCCGAGTGCGGCGACGAACTGGTTCTCCGAGGGGATCTGCTCCCCCGCGTTCCACCGGCGCGCTTTGATCTGCGCCATGATCAGCTGCTTGACCCGTTCATACGCCGCGAATTCGCTGCCGAGCTCGCCGTAGAGCGCGGCCAGCTCCGCATCGACCACCTCGATCGCCACCACCGAACATCTCCTCGCCTCGCCCAGAGAATACGTTGCGCTCGAACCTCGTCGGCACTTGTATATACAGGACTATACTGCCCTCATGACCGACGCGACACCGCCTGTCTCCGGCCCTCGTCCCGTGTCCGCTCCGCGCGGCACCGAGCTGCACACCCTCGGCTGGCAGCAGGAGGGCGCCTTGCGGATGTTGATGAACAATCTCGATCCCGAGGTCGCCGAACGCCCCGATGACCTGGTCGTCTACGGCGGGACCGGGCGAGCGGTACGCAGTTGGGCGGCATTCGACGCGATCGTGCGAACGCTGAAGACCCTCGCCGCGGACGAGACGTTGCTCGTGCAGTCCGGGAAACCGGTGGGGGTGTTCCGCACCAACGAGTGGGCGCCGCGGGTGCTGCTGGCGAATTCGAATCTCGTCGGCGACTGGGCCACCTGGGACGAGTTCCGCAAGCTCGAGCAGTTGGGGCTGATGATGTACGGGCAGATGACGGCCGGGTCGTGGATCTACATCGGCAGCCAGGGCATTCTGCAGGGCACCTACGAGACCTTCGGCGCGGTGGCACGCAAGCGATTCGGCGGCACCCTCGCCGGCACCATCACCCTCACGGCGGGCGTCGGCGGGATGGGTGGCGCGCAACCGCTCGCGGTGACGATGAACGACGGCGTCGCGCTGTGCGTGGACTGCGATCCGGCGCGTATCGACCGGCGGATCGCGCACGGCTACCTCGACACGAAGGCCGCGACCTTGCGGGAGGCACTGGATCTCGCCGTCGCCGCGCGTGACGAGCGCAGGCCGCTCTCGATCGGCCTGGTCGGCAATGCGGCCGAGGTCTTTCCCGCACTGCTGGCCATGGGCGCACCGATGGACATCGTCACCGATCAGACCTCGGCCCATGATCCGTTGTCCTACTTGCCGATCGGCGTCGCGCTCGAGGACTGGCACACCCTCGCCGAGAAGGATCCGGTCTGGTTCACCACCGAGGCGCAGGCGTCGATGGCCGCGCACGTCGAGGCGATGGTCGGATTCATGGACGCGGGCGCCGAGGTGTTCGACTACGGGAACTCGATTCGCGACGAGGCCCGCAAAGGCGGCTACGACCGGGCTTTCGCCTTTCCCGGCTTCGTTCCCGCCTACCTTCGCCCGCTCTTCGAAGAGGGCCTCGGTCCGTTCCGCTGGGCCGCGCTCTCGGGTGATCCGGCCGATATCGCCGCCACCGACCGCGCGATCCTGGAACTGTTCCCCGGCAACGACCATCTGCGCCGCTGGATCACCCTGGCGGGCGAGAAGGTGAAGTTCGAAGGTCTGCCCGCGCGGATCTGCTGGCTCGGTTACGGCGAACGCCATCGCGCGGGCCTGAAATTCAACGAGATGGTCGCCTCGGGTGAGCTGTCGGCTCCCCTGGCCATCGGCCGCGACCACCTCGACTCCGGCTCGGTGGCCTCCCCCTACCGCGAAACTGAGGCGATGGCCGACGGTTCCGACGCGATCGCAGACTGGCCGCTGCTCAACGCACTGCTCAATACCGCGTCCGGGGCGAGCTGGGTGTCGATCCATCACGGTGGCGGGGTCGGGATGGGCCGTTCGATCCACGCGGGCCAGGTGTGTATCGCCGACGGCACCGAGCTGGCCGCGCGGAAGCTGGAGCGGGTGCTGACCAACGACCCGGGCACCGGGGTGATGCGACACGTCGACGCGGGTTACGAGCACGCGGCCGAGGTGGCTCGTGAACGGGGTGTGCGGATTCCGATGCAGGAGGGCTGACCAGCCTGGAAAAGACGAGAGCCCCGGCATCGCCGGGGCTCTTTCCACTTTCAATATATAGCGTAAACAGGGACTTGCGGCAAGGCCCCGGGGTTGCTGCACAATCATCCGGTCGCACCGGAAAAAGTACAGTTAGGGGCCTATGTCAGCGCACGGGTACGAAGAGGAATGCCGATCCGAGCAAAGCTATGTCGCCGGGTTGTACTCGCGCCTCGATGCCGAGCGGGCACGGGTGAAGGGTCGCTACAGCGCGGCGCTGCGCACCAAGGGCGACTCCCCCATGGAGCGCGACAACGAGGTGCGGGCGCTGGGCAAGGAAGTACAGCGCCTCGACGTGGCCGACAACGGGCTGTGTTTCGGCCGGCTCGACGCGGCCTCGGGCGAGCGGTCCTACATCGGCCGGATCGGGCTGTTCGACGAGTCGAACGATCTCGAACAGCTGCTCCTGGACTGGCGGGCACCCGCGGCGCGCGCTTTCTATGTCGCCACCGCGGCCAACCCGGAGGGCATGCGCCGGCGGCGGCAGTTCCACACCCGCGGCCGCCGGGTGGTCGATTTCACCGATGAGGTGCTCGGCCGCCCGGACGGGAGCGAGGGCGGAACCGACGCCGCGCTGCTCGCCGCGGTCGACGCGCCACGCGGGGACGGGATGCGCGATATCGTCGCGACGATCCAGGCCGAACAGGACGAGATCATCCGCCTGGAGCACCCGGGTGTGACCGTGATCGAGGGCGGTCCCGGCACCGGGAAGACCGTGGTGGCGCTCCACCGCGTCGCGTACCTGCTCTACACCCAGCGCAGGCGGATGGAGCGCCAAGGCGTGCTCGTGGTCGGGCCCAATCCGGCCTTCCTGAACCACATCGCCCATGTGCTGCCCTCGCTCGGCGAGACGAATGTCGTGTTCGCCACCACCGCCGACCTCGTGCCCGGTCTGCGCGCGACGGCGGAGGACACTCCCGAGGCGGCCCGGCACAAGGGTTCGCTGCGAATCCTCGACGTCCTCGCCGCGACGATCGCGGATCGCCAGCGACTGCCCGAAGCGCCGCTGACGATCGCGCTGACCGATGTGACGGTGCGGATCGATGCCGCGACCGCGGAGTGGGCCAGGCAGGAGGCGAGGGAGAGCGAGCGCCCGCACAACGAGGCGCGCGCGGTGTTCACCGAGATCATCACCTACGTTCTCACCGAGCGCGCGATCGCCCGGATCGGCGAGGGCTGGCTGACTCGCGACGACACCGAGGCATGGGAACAACTACGCGCCGACCTGGTCCGCGAGCTCGCCGACAACGACGAGTTCACCGCGGCGCTGGATCAGTGCTGGCCGATCCTGAAGCCGGAAACCGTGCTGTCCCAGCTGTATTCGTCACACGATCGGCTGCGGGCAGCAGGCGCGGACGCCGCGCTGTGGCGGGCCGACGGTGGCGCGTGGACGGTCTCGGACGTGCCGCTGCTCGACGAACTCGTCGACCTGCTCGGCCGCGACACAGCCGCCGACGACTCCGCCGAGCGAGAGCGCAAGGCCGAGGCCGAGTACGCGGCCGGCGTGCTGGACACCCTCATCAGCCGCGAAGACCTGATGGACGACGAGGACCACCTGCTCGCCCAGGACATGCTCTACGGCGAAGACCTGGCCGAACGCTTCCTCGAACGCGACACCCGCGAACTCGCCGAACGTGCCGCGGCCGACCGGGAGTGGACCTACGGACACGTGGTGGTCGACGAGGCCCAGGAGCTGTCGGAGATGGACTGGCGGGTGCTGATGCGGCGGTGCCCGAGCCGCTCCTTCACGATCGTCGGCGATCTCGCGCAGCGCCGGTCGGCGGCGGGCGCGAGGTCCTGGGCCACGATGATGGAGCCCTACGTCCCCGGCCGCTGGATCTATCGTGCCCTGACGGTGAACTACCGAACCCCCGCTGAGATCATGGCCGTGGCCGCCGATGTGCTCGCCGAGTTCGCGCCCGATGTCCGCCCGCCGGACTCGGTGCGATCCTGCGGTGTCGCACCCTGGTCGCATCGGGTCACCGACCACGAATTGCCCACCGCGATCGAGGAATTCGTGCGGGCTGAGGCGGGCCGCGAGGGAACGAGCATCGTGATCGGGCCACCCGGGGTACCCGGCACGGTGCCCGCGTCGGCGACGAAGGGCCTCGAGTTCGACGCGGTGCTGGTCGTGGATCCGCAGCGCATCCTCGCCGACGGCCCCCGCGGCGCCGCCGAACTCTACGTCGCCCTCACCCGGGCCACCCAACGCCTCGGCGTCCTGCACCAGACCTCGCTGCCCGAGTCGCTGCGCGGGCTCACCGAGATCGAACCGGCACAGCAGCTGCAGGCGTAGCGATGTCACGCACGCGATCGCCGACTGCGGCAATCGCCTTCGCCGTCGGCCCGCGTGGGGCCGATCGCAGGTCAGCGGCAACAGCGACGATGCCATCGGGCGGATCAGCGCAGGCGAGACAGCGGTCCCCGGCCGGGGTTTCGCTCGCGCGTACCCCCGCTCAGCCGAGCGGACCGGTCACCGATTCGGCGGCGGCGAGCAGCGCGCCGGATGCCGCGAGGCGGACCGCTGCCTCGATGTCCGGGGCGAGGTAGCGGTCGGGCCCCGGGCCGGGGACTCGGTCGCGCAGCGCGGTCAGTACGGCAGCGGTCGCGGGCGCCGGGGTCAGCGGGGCGCGGAGGTCGAGGCCGCGGGCCGCGGTGAGGGCTTCGATGGCCAGGACTCGGGTGAGGCCGTCGAGGGCGCGGCGGAGTTTGCGGGCGGCGGACCAGCCCATCGAGACGTGGTCCTCCTGCATGGCCGAGGAGGGGATCGAGTCGACCGAGGCGGGCGCGGCCAGGCGTTTGAGGTCGGAGACGATGGCGGCCTGGGTGTACTGGGCGATCATGTGACCGCTGTCGACGCCGGGATCGTCGGCCAGGAACGGGGTGAGGCCGTGGTTGCGGGCCTTGTCGAGGAAGCGGTCGGTGCGGCGTTCACTCATCGAGGCGACGTCAGCGATCACGATGGCCAGGAAGTCCAGCACATAGGCGACGGGGGCGCCGTGGAAATTGCCGTTGGACTCGACCCGGCCGTCGAGGGTGACGACGGGGTTGTCCACGGCACTGGCCAACTCGTGGCCGGCGACGCGTTCGGCGTGGTCGAGGGTGTCGCGGGCAGCGCCGGCGACCTGGGGTGCGCAGCGCAGCGAGTAGGCATCCTGGACGACGGTGCAGTCCGGGGTGGCGTGGCTGGCCACGATCGGCGAATCCGCCAGCACGCGCACCATATTGGCGGCCGCGACCGCCTGGCCCGGTTGCGGGCGCAGTGCTTGCAGGTCGGCGGCGAAGACCTTGTCGGTGCCGAGCAGACCCTCCACGCTCATCGACGCGGTCACATCGGCCAGGCGCAGCAGGGCCCGCAGGTCGTGGCAGGCGAGTACCAGCATGCCGAGCATGCCGTCGGTGCCGTTGATCAGCGCGAGGCCTTCCTTCTCCGCGAGCTCGACCGGGGCGATACCGGCGTCGGCCATGGCCTCGGCGGCAGATCGCAGCTCGCCGGTCGCGTCCCGGACGGTGCCCTCCCCGATCACCGCCAGTGCGACGTGGGCCAGCGGCGCGAGATCACCGGAACAGCCCAGGCTGCCGTACTCGTAGACCACCGGGGTAATGCCCGCCGACAGCAGCGCGGCATAGGTCCGCGCGACCACCGGGCGCACCCCGGTCCGGCCGGTCGCGAGGGTCGACAGGCGCAGCAACATCAAGGCGCGCACCACCTCCCGCTCCACTTCTGCGCCCGACCCCGCCGCATGCGAGCGAATCAGACTCCGCTGCAACTGCTTGCGTGACTCCGGCGGAATATGACGGACGGCCAGCGCACCGAACCCGGTCGACACCCCGTACACCGGCCTCGGGTCCGCGGCCAGCGCTTCGATTCGCGCACGACTCGCCTCGATGGCGGCGACGGCATCGTCGGACACCACCACCGCGACGCCGTCCCTGGCCACCCGGACCAGATCCCGCGCCGAGACCGGACCCGGGCCGACGACGACCGGTCCGGGCCGATCCGGGTCGATGCTCACGATGCTTCTCCCATCACTGCGGGCTACCCCTTGACGTTCTTGTCTATACAGGTCTATACCTACCGTACGTGTCCTGGCGCGCATCCGCCGGGCCCGCGCCACCTGATCTCGAAGGAACACGTCGACCTGCCCGCGCTCTACGATCCGAAGGGCCGCTACGGTGCGAGCAACGTGCCCGCGCTGCTCGCCCGCGCACAGGGTCTATCGCGCGCACACCGCCATACTCGACATCCGCGCCGAGGAGGACTCCTCCATGCCCACCACCGTGCTGACCGATATCGGCACTCTCGTCACCAACGACCCGGCGCTGGGCGAGGGCCCGCTGGGGCTGCGGCGCGACGCCGCGCTGGTCATCGACGACGGGCGGGTGGCGTGGGTCGGTGACAGTGCCGCCGCGCCGGCCGCCGACACCGCGTTCGATCTCGGCGGACGCGCGGTGCTGCCGGGGTTCGTCGAGTCGCATGCGCATCTGGTGTTCGCGGGCGACCGCGCCGAGGAGTTCGCGGCGAGGATGGCGGGGCAACCCTATGGGGCCGGTGGCATCCGCACCACGATCGCGGCGACGCGGGCAGCGAGCGACGAGCAGCTCGCGGCGACGGTACAACGGCTGCTGGACGAGTCCTTGCGGGCAGGCAGCACCACGGTCGAGTGCAAGAGCGGCTACGGGCAGACCGTGGCCGACGAACTGCGCAGCGTCCAGATCGCGGCCCGCTGCACCGACGAGGTGACGCTGCTCGCCGCGCACGTGCCGCCGCCCGAATACGCCGGGCGCGCCGACGACTACGTGACGATGGTGTGCGAGGAGATGATCCCGCGGTGCGCGCCGTACGCCCGGTGGATCGATGTGTTCTGTGAGCAGGGCGCCTTCGATCGCGATCAGGCGCATGCCGTGCTGACCGCGGGGATCGCGCACGGGCTGGTGCCGCGAGTCCACGGCAATCAGCTGCACCAGGGACCAGGGGTGCAGTTGGCCGTCGAGCTCGGCGCCGCGTCGGTGGATCACGTCTCGCACGTGAATCGTGCCGATATCGATGCGCTCGCGGGCAGCGATACGGTGGCCACGCTGCTGCCCGGCGCCGACTTCTGTACGCGCAACAGCTATCCCGATGCCAGAGCGCTGGTGGACGCGGGGGTCACCGTCGCGCTCGGCGCGGACTGCAATCCGGGCACCAGCTACACCACGAGCTTGCCGTTCTGTATCGCCCTGGCGGTGCGGGAAATGCACATGACACCCGACGAAGCGGTCTGGGCGGCAACCGCAGGTGGTGCGAAGGCGTTGCGGCGCACCGATATCGGGTCCCTCTCCCCCGGTTTCCGTGCCGATGTCATCGCGCTCGACGCCCCCTCGCACCTGCACCTCGCCTACCGCCCCGGCGTTGCGCTGGTCGGTCAGGTGTGGCGCGAAGGAACCCTCGTCGCGAATCGAGGTGGGGTGCGGTGACTTCCGAATCCGCCTGGACCGGTCGCGTCGACGGCACGACGCCGGAGCACCTGCGCTGGCATCAGGCCGTCACGCCGTACGAGCCGGGCAACGACGATCCCGGCGCCTGTGTTTTCGTCGGCTTCGCCTGCGAGGAAGGCGTGCGCCGGAACAAGGGCCGCCTCGGCGCGGCGGCGGGCCCGGACGCGCTGCGCCGCGCGTTGTCGCCGATGGCGCTCGCCACCGAGCTGCGCGCCTTCGACGCGGGGACGATCGCCGTCACCGACGACCGGCTGGCGGACGGTCAGCGCCGACTGGGCGAGACGGTGTCCGCGCTGCTGGACGACGGCGCTTTCCCGGTCGTGCTGGGCGGCGGCCACGAGGTCGCCTACGGCACCTACCTCGGACTGGCCGGTTCGGCTCGCGGCGTCCCGGGCAGCGTCATCGGAATCCTCAACCTCGACGCGCATTTCGACCTGCGCCCCGATCCCGTGCCCAGTTCCGGCACCCCGTTCCGGCAGATCCTCGAGACCGGCGACGACGTCCGGTACGCGGTGATCGGGATCAGCCAGCCCAGCAACACCCGGGTCCTGTTCGACACCGCGGACAGATTCGGGGTGCGTTATCTCCTCGACGACGACTGCGAGCCTGCCCGGGTCACCGCCTTCGTCGACGACTTCCTGGCCGGGATCGACCTGCTGTATCTGACGATCGATCTCGACGTCCTCCCCGCCGCGGTGGCTCCCGGTGTGAGTGCCCCCGCGGCCTACGGTGTCGCGCTGTCCACGATCCAGGCCGTCTGCGACCGCGTCACCGCCTGCGGCAGACTCGCGGTTGTCGATGTCGCCGAACTGAATCCGCGGCTCGACATCGACAACCGCACCGCCCGCACCGCCGCCCGGCTGATCCACCGGATCGTCACCCGCCACGTCGGGTGAGCACCGTCGCGGGACTCAGAAGTACCGGATCCACACATAGATCCAGGCGATGACACTGCTGAGCAGCGTGACCAACATGCCGTACTTGGTGAACTGCCAGAAGGTGATCCGCTGCCCCGCGCGGGCGGCGATCCCGAGGGCGACCACATTGGCGCTGGCCGCCACCGCCGTGCCGTTCCCGCCGAAGTCGGCGCCCAGGGCGAACGCCCACCACAGCGCCTGCCCGGTAGCTGGATCCGGTGCGCCCGCGACGATGTCCTCCACCACCGGCGCCATGGTCGCGGTATAGGGAATGTTGTCGACGAACGCGCCGAGGATCGCCGAACCGAACACCAGCGCGGTCGCGGCCAAAAAGTAGTTGTCCCCGACCCAGCCGATCGCGGCGTCACCGATCGTGGCGATCACCCCGGTGTGCACCAGGCCCGCGACCATCACGAACAGACCCATGAAGAACACCAGCGTCGGCCATTCCACCTCGTGTAGGACATCGCCGATGTCGAGGCCGGAGACCAGCACCATGATGCCCGCGCCGACCAGCGCGATCACCGACGGCGCGACGTGCAGCACGCTGTGCAGGCAGAAGCCGACGACCACACCGGTGAGCACGATCATCGAGCGCACCAGCAGTTTCGGATCGCGGATCGCGCGCCGTTCCTGCAGCGCCATCACCGCGTCGACCGAGGTGGGATCGGTGCGCAGCGCCGAGCGGAACAGCACCCGGGTGAGCGCGACGAACAGCACGAAGGTGATCACCACGATCGGGGCCATGTGCACGAGGAAGTCGTTGAACGTCAGCCCGGCCCGGCTGGCGATGATGATGTTGGGCGGGTCACCGATCAGCGTCGCCGCGCCGCCGATATTGGACGCGAGCACCTCGGCGATCAGGAACGGTTGCGCGGCGATGCCGAGACGTCGGCACACCACCAGCGTCACCGGGGCGACCAGCATGATGATGGTGACGTTGTCGAGAAACGGCGACGCGACCGCGGTGATCAACATCAGCATCACCATCAGGCGATACGGGTTACCGCGCGAACGTTTGGCCGACCAGATCGCCAGGTAGTCGAACAGGCCGGTCTGCTTGATGACGCCGACGATGATCATCATCCCGAGCAGCAGGAAGATGACGTTCCAGTCGATGCCCTCGTGGGCGGAATAGAAGACCTCGTCGCCGGGGATCAGGCCGAGCAGAGCCATCGCGCCCGCGGCGATCAGGACGGTTTTGACCTTGTCGGCTTTCTCCGTGGCGATGAAGAAGAAGGCGATCACGAAGATGACGACGGCAAGCGCTGCAGCCATGCGCGGCGTGGCGTTCAGTCGCCGGGGCCGACGACAGCGAGGCTGGTCAGCAACCGTTCCAGGGTGATCGCGCCGCGCAGGGTGCGCGAACGGTCGACCACGGCGATGAGCGGACTGTGCTTGCGCGCCATCAGGATCGCGATTTCGAGCAGGGTCGCGTCGGGGGGGACCGTGGCCGGCTTGCTCGCGCCGTCGGGCAGACAGTCGCCGACGGTGAGGCTGCCGGGTTCCTGCCAGAACAGGTCGGCGTGCACCTCGTCGATCGTGCGGACCAGCGTCGGGTCGTCGTGATAGGAGGCCGGAATCGCCAGGCGTAGCACCTGGGTTCCCGGCAGGACCGCCACCGGCCGGTCGAGTTCGTCGACGACGATCAGACCGGGCAACCGGTTGACGACCATCAGCCGCACCGCACGGGCGACGGGGTCGCTGGTGCGAACGGTCGGCAGGTTCATCGCGATATCGCGTGCGCGCATGGCATGGCTCCGGGGGGATTCGACGGTGCTCACGGCTGGGCCTGCCGTCCGGTCAGGTGGTCCAGGCGTTGTTCCAGGCGGGCGAGCCGGTCGCCGAACGGCCGCGAACGCATCAGCTCGGCGACCTGGTCGGCCTCGTCGGGTTCCAGCTCGATGTCGACCGTCGGTTCGTCGCTGCCCCCCGCGTAGGCGAGCAGGCGTCGCGCACCCGACGAGTGCGTCAGCAGGGCGAAGCGAATGCCGTGGCGGGTGTGGAAGCTGTGCAGCACACCGGCTCCCGGGATCGTGGTCCGGTCGATATCCATGGCCGGCGGTCCTTCCTCGGATCGTCGAAAGCGTCTGATCGAAGTCTGGTTCGCGCAGGTGGCGGGCACTATCGGCCGTGACACCCATTTCCTGGGCAGGTCGGTGCCGGTCAACGGGTGCGGGATGGGTGCTGGGCACCATGGACAGAACGCGGGGGCGCCAGCATGCTGGTGTCATGAACCGTCTCGCAGCGCTGCGAGCAGGACGCTCGCGGCGAATCCGAACGCCGGTGACGGCGTTGTTCTGGCGGATCTGCTTGCTCAACGGCGTGATC
Source organism: Nocardia sp. NPDC055050 (assembly GCF_053608345.1). Classification (NCBI taxonomy): domain Bacteria; kingdom Bacillati; phylum Actinomycetota; class Actinomycetes; order Mycobacteriales; family Nocardiaceae; genus Nocardia; species Nocardia sp. NPDC055050. The sequence goes on along the minus strand of NZ_JBSGVG010000006.1, from coordinate 68,731 downwards.
TTCACCCTCGGCACGCTGATCTTGGCCTTCTCACCGGCCACGGTGTCGGCCCGGCTGCGCCTGACCGAGGTGCCGGTGCTGGTGATCGGGCTCGCGGTGATCCTGACGGCGAACGCCGTGGCGCTGCGCACGTCGCTGGCTCCGCTCGACGAACTGGTCGCCTCCATGCGCCGCGTCGATCCGCCCCGGCGCGCGGTCCGCCTCGAGCGCGGTGCGAGCGGGGACTTCCATCAGCTGATCGAGACCTTCAACGCGATGCTCGACCGCTTGGAAGCCGAACGTTCGGTCGCCGGTGGGACCGCGCTGGCCGCCCAGGAGGGTGAGCGGCGGCGCATCGCCCGCGAACTGCACGACGAGATCGGCCAGAGCCTGACCGTGGCGCTGTTGCGGCTCAAACGGGTTGTCGACCGGGCGCCCGCCGACCTGCGTGAGGACGTCGAGCAGGCGCAGGAAACAGTGCGCGGTTGTCTGGACGAGGTGCGCGGGATCGCCGCGCGGCTGCGGCCCGACGTGCTCGAGGAACTCGGCCTGCACAGCGCGATCACCGCGCTGTGTCACGAATTCGGCCGCACGGCAGGCATTTCCGTGCGTCGCGAGGTCGACCCGGCGATCAGCCGCCTCGACCCCGACATCGAACTCGTCTGCTACCGGGTCGCTCAGGAGAGCTTGACGAACGTGTTGCGCCACGCCGACGCCGACGAGGTGAGCTTGCTGATCGCACCGCGAGCCGGCACCGTGCTGCTGCGGGTGACCGACAACGGTCGCGGCGGCGCGGTCGAGGACGGGGCGGGCATCCGCGGGATGCGCGAGCGCGCGATGCTGATCGACGCCACGCTGACCATCACATCCCCGGCATCGGGCGGTACCGCGGTCGAACTGATCGTCCCGGTCGCCGCACGCGAAGGAGTGCCCGCATGAGCGCGCCGACCCGGATTCTGCTGGCCGACGACCACGCCCTGGTGCGCAGCGGGTTGCGCATGATCCTGGACAACGAACCGGACCTGCTCGTGGTCGCCGAGGCCGCCAACGGGCTGGACGCGGTCACCGCCCTCGCCGACGACGGCATCGACCTGGTGATCCTCGATATCGCCATGCCGCGGATGACCGGCATCCAGGCCGCCCGCGAGATCACCAGGAACAACCATCCGGTGCGCATCCTGATGCTGTCGATGTACGACAACGAGCAGTATTTCTTCGAGTCGCTGAAGGCGGGCGCTTCCGGCTACGTGCTGAAGTCGGTGGCCGATCGCGACCTCATCGAGGCGTGCAGGGCCACGATGCGCGGTGAATCGTTCCTCTACCCGGGCGCGGTCACCGCACTCGTGCGCGACTACCTCCAACTCGCCCGGCAGGGCTCCGCGCTACCGGAAACGATCCTCACCCCGCGCGAAGAGGAGGTGCTCAAGCTGATCGCCGAGGGGTACTCGGCGCGCGAGATCGCCGCCGAGCTGGTGATCAGCGCGAAGACCGTCGACCGGCATCGTGCCAACATCCTGCAGAAACTCGGCCTGCGCGACCGGCTCGACCTGACCAGATACGCCATCCGCGCCGGATTGATCGAGCCGTGAGAACATCGAGGGCCCCCGCAGCGAACGATCGCGCGGGGGCCCCGGACACGGGTGGTTATTCCGCGTGCGGGTCGACCGTTACACGCTGCTTGCGACCGACCACCAGTCGCATCACCGGTTCCACGATGCGGGCGCCGATCGGGCCGATGATGGCCATCAGCAACACGTACGTGGTGGCGAGCGCGGCGAACTCGGCGGGCACCGCTCCGGCGGCCACCGCCAGGCCGGCGATGACGATCGAGAACTCACCGCGCGCGACCAACGCGGTACCCGCGCGAGCGCGGCCCAGTTGCGAGGCCCCCGCCCGTTTGGCCGCCCACCACCCCGTGGCGATCTTGGTGACGGTGGTGACCACCGCCAACAGCACCGCCCAGCCCAGCACCGGCGGAATACTCGCCGGATCGGTACTCAAACCGAACAGCACGAAGAACATCGCCGCGAACAGATCACGCAACGGTTCGAGGATCTTGGTGGCGTCGTGCGCGGTCGAATCCGAGATCGCGATACCGAGCAGGAACGCACCGACCGCCGCCGACACCTGCACCGCCGAGGCGATACCCGCCACCAGCAGCGCCGAACCGAGCAGCTTGAGCAGGAAGATCTCCCGATCCTCACTCGCCACGATCGCCGAGACGTACCTGCCGTATCGCAGCGCGACGATGAGCACCAAGGTCACCGCGACCAGCGCGATACCGACCGTGGTCATCCCCGCCACGAATCCGACACCGGCCAGCACGGCGGTGAGCACCGGCAGGTACACCGCCATCGCCAGGTCCTCGAACACCAGGATCGACAGCACCGTCGGCGTCTCCCGGTTACCCAGGCGGCCGAGGTCGTTGAGTACCTTGGCGACGATCCCGGAGGACGAGATGTAGGTGACGCCCGCCATCGCGATGGCCCCCGTCGGCCCGAGGCCGAGCATCAGCGCCACGATCACACCGGGAGTCGCGTTGAGCACCAGGTCGAGCAGACCGGCGGGCCACGATTTACGCATGCCGGTGACCAGTTCACCGGCGGTGTATTCCAAACCGAGCAGCAACAGCAGCAGCACGACGCCGATCTCGCTGGCGATGTGGATGAAGTCCTCCACCTCGTGCAACTCGATCAGACCGCCCGTACCGAAGACCAACCCCCCGAGCAGGTAGAGCGGGATGGGCGAGAGGCCGATGCGGGCGGCGATCCGCCCGAGCACCCCCAACCCGAAGAACACAGCCCCCAGCTGGATCAATGCCAGCGCGGTTCCACTGATCTCCACCGGCTCAGCCGTCGGTCAGGATCGAAGCGGCGGCGTCGAGTCCGGCATTGGTGCCGACCACGACGACCATATCGCCGCCCGCGAACACGAACTCCGGTCCCGGCGATGCCAGGACCTGGCCCGCGCGCAGAACCGCCACGATCGAGGCGCGGGTTCTGGTCCGCAACTCGGTGTCGCCCAACCGTCGTGACGCATAGGGCGAACTCGGCGGTACCAGCATCGACCGCGTGCTCACTCCATCGAGTTCGCGATGTTCCTCGCGCAGTTGCGCGACCAACTGCGGTGCGCCGAGCAGACTCGCCAGCGTGCGGGCTTCGACGGCGGACAGTGGAATCTGGACCGTGGAATCCGGGTCGCCGACCTTCGTGAAAATCAGATCGGTACCACCATCGCGGTGGTCGACGATGCCGATCCTGCGGTCCACCTTCGACAGTGAAAACTCTTTGCGGACACCGATTCCCGGCAGGGATGTCACTTCTACATTCATGGGATCACCTAACCTCAGCTAGGGATACCTTACCTGCCCTTTACTATCGGCATGGATTGTCAGCCGGCGTCGAGGAGCCGTCCTGCCGCGTCCAGACCCTCGTCGGTGCCGACCACAACGACAAGATCACCGGGGATGAAAGTGAAATCCGTTCCCGGCGAAGGAGTCACCTCACCCGCGCGCACCACCGCCACGACCGAGGCCTTGGTGCGCGTGCGCATCTCGGTGTCGCGCAACGGCCTACCGTCGAACGGGCTGCCGCGATCGATCGCGAACTGCCTGGTCGACAGCTCGCCCGCGCTGTGGGTCTCGCGTGTCTTCTGCACCACCTGCGGTGCGCCGAGCAGGCCGGCCAGCACTCCGATCTCGGTGTCGGACAGGGGAATCGAGGTGGTCGAGTCGTAGTCGCCCGCTCGCGAGACGACCAGGTCGACGGAGCCGTCGCGATGTTCGATCACGCCGATCCGGCGGCGCGCCTCCGCCAGCGGAAAGTCCTTGCACACGCCGATTCCCGGTAAAGGCGTCACATCGATGTTCACGCCCTCACAGTACGACCAGATGGGAATAACACCAGCCCCTACCCTGCGCACCGGGCATACCAGGCGAAACAACTCGCGACCCGCGGGCTGTTCGCCTCGTTCACGATGGCGGTGACGACACGGTCGAGATCATCGGACTCGCCGCCGCCGACGCCGGGCACGAGCGCCTGTTCGGCTTCGGCGGCGAGGAGCACCAGCACCGCCGCAACCGAGGCCGACCATGGCGATCCCGTGGCGAGCAACCGCGGTGGCTTGCGTATTCGGGCAAAGTTGTGTGTTGTTGAACAGTGACCAACTCTTCCGGAGACGCGTATCCACTCACGGACACGATGACCACCACGACGGCGGTACACGACGGCGTCACGGTGCTGACGGTGACCGGCGAGGTCGACCTGGCGACCGCACCCGCGCTCGATGCCACCATCGAGGCCATCCTGGCCGAGAAACCGGCGGCGCTGGTGATCGACCTGACCGCGGTCGGGTTCCTGGCGTCGGCGGGCATGGCGACGCTGGTCGCCGCGCATCAGCGGGCAGGCGAGACCACCGCGATCGCGGTCGTGGCCGACGGACCCGCCACCAGTCGTCAGCTGAAGATGACGAGCCTGGACCAGGTGTTCGCCATGCACACCACCCTGGACGCCGCCTTGGCGTCGTTCACGTCCTGACACAACACAACGCGCCGCCGCCCGGGAATCCTCCGGACGGCGGCGCGTTTGTCGTCGGTGGGGGTCAGCAGAGCGAGCGCAGCTGCTCGATCAGCTTCACGCGACCGGCCGCGTTCTCGGCGATCGGCGTGACGTTGAGCGTGGTGACGCCGGCCTCGGCCATCGCGGCGATGCGCTCCTTCACGAAGCTCTCCGGGCCGATCAGCGACACGTCGCGCACCAGCTCGTCGGGCACTGCCTGGGTCGCGGCCTGCTTGTCGCCCGCCAGGTACAGCTCCTGGATGCGGTCGGCGGCCTCGCCGTAGCCGTACTTGGTGGCGAGGGTGTGATAGAAGTTCTTGCCCTTGGCACCCATGCCGCCGATGTAGAGCGCCAGGTGCGGCTTCACGAACTCGAGCAGCGGAGTGACGTTCTCACCGATCGCCAATGCCGGACCGGCGAAGATGTCGAGCTCGCCCAGCGCGGGATCGCGCTTGGCCTTGCCCGCGGCGAGCGCGTCGCCCCACACGTCCTTCGCCTTCTCCGGCAGGAAGAAGATCGGCTGCCAGCCGTTGGCGACCTCGGCGGCCAGCTCCACGTTCTTCGGGCCGAGCGCGGCCAGCAGCACCGGGATGTCCGCGCGCACCGGGTGATTGATCAGCTTGAGCTCTTTGCCGAGGCCGGTGCCACGCTCGGCGGGCAGCGGGATCTGGTAGTACTTGCCCTGGTAGTTGAGCTTCTCGCGGCGCCACACCGTGCGGCAGATTTCGAGGAGTTCGCGGGTGCGCCCGATCGGGGCGTCGTAGGGGACGCCGTGGAAGCCCTCGATGACCTGTGGGCCCGACGCGCCGATGCCGAGGATGAAACGGCCGTCGGAGACGTAGTCCAGGCCCGCCGCGGTCATCGCGGTGAGGCTGGGGGTCCGGGTGTAGAGCTGCAGGATGCCCGAGGCCAGCTGCACCCGCTCGGTGCGGGCGGCCAGGAAGCCCAGCGCGCTCACCGCGTCGAACGAGTACGCCTCCGGCACGAAGACGATGTCGAGGCCGGCGCGTTCCAGGTCGGCGACCTCGGCCGCCGTCTCCTTGAAACCGTCCGTGTAGTTGATGCTCAATCCGATCCGCATGCACCCAACATAGCCCCGGACAACACGCGCACCCCGACCGGTCGGTCTGTCGGCACAGGTGCTGGTCGAGCGGGGTGCGTGGGCGGGCACGCGGTAGCGTTGAGGGGAAGATTCCACGCAATTCTCGCCGCATCGAAAGGCCACCCCGTCGTGTCGCAGCCCACCGTGTCGCCGCAGCAGATCGCCCCCTCCTTCGGTTCGGTGACCTTGGAGCACTACCTGTCGGAGCTGGCCGCGAAGGTGCCCGCCCCCGGCGGCGGGGCCGTGGCCGCGCTGCACGCCGCGCAGGCCGCCGCGCTGGTGGCGATGGTGGCGCGCTACACCACCCGCGCCAAGGACGCGCAGAACCGGCCGGTGATCGACCAGATCATCGTGGCCGCCGACGCCGCGCTGGCCAGGTCGCTCGCGCTCGCCGACGCCGACGCGGCCGCGTTCACCGCCGTCGGCGCGGCCTACAAGCTGCCCAAGGACACCGACGCCGAGATCACCGCCCGCACCGCGGCGATCAACGCGGCACTCGTCGAAGCCGCGCGGGTGCCCGCCGCCGTGGTCGACGAGGCCGACGAAATCCTCTCGCTGGCCGCCGAACTGCTGCCGATCGGCAATCCGAACGTGGTCACCGATATCGGCGCCGCCGCCGACGCCGCCCGCGCCGCGGCGATGAGTTCGCAGCTCAATATCGAGATCAACGTCGGCTCGCTGCCCGCCGACCTCGGCGACCCGTTCGCCGCCGCGCTGTTGCGCGTCGATACCATCGCGGCCCGCGCCGACGCCCTGCACGGCGACGTACTGCACGCGGTCCGCGGCTGAGTCAGCGGTCCGCGGTGAGCACGATCTTGCCGCGGACCCGACCGGATTCGCTGCGCCGATGCGCGGCGGCGAGTTCGGTGATCGGCAGGATCTGCGCGATGTCAGCGGTCAGCTCCCCGCGGTCGACCGTCGCCGCGAGCTCGTCGAGAACGGCCGTCGTCGGATCCACATAGAGTCGGCGCACGCGCGAATCCGGGTGTGTCGCAGGGCCTTCGGCGGCCACCACCTGCCCGGTGCCGCTCAGGACGGTCAATGATCGATCCGTGTAGTCGCCGCCGATCAGGTCCACCACCAGGTCGACCTCGCGCACCGCGGTGGTGAAATCGGTGGTCCGGTAGTCGATCGGTTCGGTGACGCCCAGTTCACGGAGATAGGCGTGATTGCCGGTCCGCGCGGTGGCGGCGATCGTCGCGCCGCGTCGCGCGGCGATCTGCACCGCCAGATGCCCGACGCCACCGGCCGCCGCGTGCACCAGCACCCGCTCACCCGGCCGTACCGAGGACAGTGCCTGCCAGGCGGTGACCCCGGCCACCGGCAGTGCGGCCGCGTGCACCGGGTCGATCGAGGCGGGTACGCGGGCAAGTCGATTCTCCTGCGCCACTACGTATTCCGCGTTGGCGCCGCCGAACACCATGCCGTATACCGCGTCTCCCGGCGCGAAGCGTGTCGCCTCGTCACCCACCGCGGCGACGATCCCGGACACATCGAGCCCGAGCACCAGCGGCGGCTCCCCCAACCGCCGGATCACACCGCTGCGCACCTTCCAGTCCGCGGCGTTGACGCTGGTCGCCACGACGCGCACCAGCACCTCCCCCGGACCCGGTGCCGGCCGCGGCACCTCTGCCCTTTCGAAGACGTCCGGACCGCCGAAAGATCTCTGCACCATCTGCCACATACCGCCGAGTCTGCGCCGAGTGGTGTCCCAGCGGTAGTAGGCACCTTTCGGATACCGTGGTACCCCGTGGATACCGTCAAGGGCGATCAGAGTTCGGTAGAGGCGTTCCTGCGGGACTGCCCCGCGCGGCAACTGCTGTCGGTACTCGCCGACAAATGGGTCCTGCTGGTCCTCGGCAGTCTGCGCGAGGCGGGCGGGCCGGTGCGTTTCAACGCTTTGCGCAGGCGCCTGGACGGCATCACCCAGAAGGTGCTCACCCGAACGCTGCGCGACCTGGAACGCGACGGCCTGGTCCGGCGCGAGGTATTCCCCACGATGCCGCCCCGGGTGGAGTACAGCATCACCGCGCTCGGGGCCGATCTGGGGCGGATCAGCCAGGCGATGGGCGCCTGGGTGGTCGAACACCACGCGGAGATCACCGCCGCCAGAGCCGAATTCGATGCCGCGCGCACCGCCGAACCGGCCCCGGTGCCGCAACCGGGGCGCCCGCTGTCACCGGTCTCGAAGTGAGAACGGTTTATCGGGGCCCCGACCTGCGTGAACGCAAGACGACACACCGTTGACCCCGTCGGCCGTTACCACTTCGATAGGTCGAGTTGATCATGGCGGCCTAGACTTGGAATCCGCCTACGAGTGAGTGAAGGGGTGGCGTTTATGAGGAGCGCATTTCGTGTCCTGTTCGTCGCGATCATGGCGGCAATACTGGCCGCAGCCTGGTCGGGAGCTGCGTCCGCGGACCTGATCGGAGGCCAGCGCACCCAATACGGCGGTGGCACTTACGCCGAGGCCAACCTGTCGACGCACACCTTCACTGTCAGCCAGGGTGGACAGGTAGTGCGGGTGATGCCCGCGTCGATGGGCAAGCCCGGATTCGAGACTCCCACCGGCACCTTCAGCGTGCTGGAGAAGGATCGGTCGGTGGTGTTCGACTCGCGCACCATCGGCATCCCGCTCGACGACCCCGAGGGCTACATCATCGACGGTGAATACGCCGTGCGCCTCACCTGGGGTGGCGTGATGGTGCACTCGGCTCCGTGGTCGGTCGACTCGCAGGGCAACGCCAACGTGAGCCACGGCTGCATCAACCTCGCACCCGACGACGCCGCCTGGTACTACGAGAATGTCGGCATCGGCGATGAGGTCTATATCCACTGGTAAACATTTTCCCTCGTGGCATTCGGCGAACGCGCCGTCAGGGCAGTATCGTGCCCGTAACGAAATCGTTGCGGGACATACCCTGACGGCGACGAGCCTGATGAAGGTGGGGCGATGGATCGACCGGAAGCGCACAGACCGATCGGGGCTCGACAGCACGACCCGGGATCGGCCGGTGCTCCGCTCGCGGCTGTCACCCCGATTCGACGGTCCCGCGACCTGAGCGCGCCACGGCCCCGCCGGGCGAGCGATCAGCCCGCCGGCGGCGCCCGCCACCGGATCGAAGGCGGACCGACGACACCGGCCGGTATTCCGGTCATCTCGGCGGCCCGGCTTCGCGACGCCGAACACGACGAGGTCGTTCCCGTCGTTCCGGCGGACGCCACCGTCACCGATCGGCTGCCCGTGGTCGGCGGGAAATTCGATCCCGGTGCGCGCCACCGCCTCCCGGACACCGCGTTCTCGATCGACGACAACGGCCCCGACACCGATCAGCTGCCGATCGTCACCGCTTCCGGCCCCGCGTGGGCGGCCCTCGAACATCCGAGGCCCGGCTACGACGCCGCGGCGACCTGGCATTCGCGTCCCACACCCGAGTACCCCGGTGCGGACACCTTCCCACCGCGCCCGGCGGCCGTGCCGACCAGCGGCGCGGACACGTTCCCACGGCGCCTCGCGCCCGAGGACCGTGCGGATACCTTCCCACCACGCCCCGCACCCGAGAACCGTGCGGATACCTTCCCACCACGCCCCGCACCCGATTACCGCGGACCGGACAGCTTCCCACCACGCCCCGCACCGGACTACCGCGGACCGGACAGCTTCCCACCACGCCCCGCACCCGATTACCCGGACACGGACGCCTTTTCGCCACTCGCCGCTCCCAGCTCCGACGGTGCCGACAGCGAGCCTTCGCGTCCCGCACCCGACTACAACGGTGATGACGAAGTCTTCGCGCGGATGATCGATCGATCCAAGCGACGGCGTGTGCCCCGCTGGGTCGCACCACTGGTCGCGTCGGTGGCAGGCGCCGTGCTGCTCGGCGGCACCTACGTCCAACTACGCGGGCCCGCACCGGCATCCACGGCGGCCAGTACCCCACTCGCACCGAGTTCGGTGAGCCCGGTGACGGCCGAGTGCCCCACCGAACAGATCGGCGCCATGGTGCGGGGCAACGGCGCGGGCGGCACCGAGTCCGGCATCGCGGCGATCATGGCCTTCCAGTACGCGTACTACGTCGCACGCTCCGGCGACCAGGCCCGGACCCTCGTGGCATCGGACGCGGTCGCCCCCTCGGCGGCCGCCATCCAGGCCGGGATCGACTCCACTCCGGTGGGGACCACGCACTGCGTGGAGATCACACCGGGCGCCTACGCCGGGCAGTTCCTGGTCAAGATCACCGCGTTCCGACCGGATTCGGCGCCGAGCACCTACACCCCGCAGCTCGTGGGAACCGCGGAGGTCGGCAACAAGACGCTGATCACTTCGTTCGGAGCCGCACCCCGCTAGACCCCGAACACGGATCGTTGTGCACCACCGCGGCCCCGGTAGTGCTCCCCGCTGACCAGCAGACGACCGCCGGTCTACCGCCATGCCGGTGGCCGGGCTCGGTGCGATGCAGCATCGAGACCGACGGCAGCTGCGTCGTCAGCAGGCGGTAGACCCCGCGACCGGATGGCGAAAGGTGTTCAGGCGCGGGATTTTTCGGCTGCGACGACCACATGGCGCATGAGCAGCGCGGTGGTCACCGGGCCGACGCCGCCGGGGACGGGGCTCAGCGCCGCCGCCTTGCCGATGACCGACGCCGCGTCGACATCGCCGACGATTCCGCCGTCGGCGGACTCGTTGGTGCCCACGTCGATCACCACGGCGCCGTCACCGATGTGCTTGCCGGTGACCAGGCCGATGCGGCCCGCCGCGGCGACCACGATATCGGCGGGGGTGGTGACCGCGGCCAGGTCTGCGGTGCGTGAATGCGCGACGGTGACGGTCGCGTTCTCGGCGAGCAGCAGCTGAGCGAGGGGCTTTCCGACGATGTTGGAGCGGCCGACCACGGTGACCAGACGTCCCTGCAGCGCGATCCCGTGATGCTTCAGCAGCTCGACGACGGCTTCGGAGGTGGCGGGGACGAAACCGTCGAGGCCGGAAGCGAGCAGGCCGAGCGAGAGTGGGCTGACCCCGTCGACGTCCTTGGTCGCGGCGATCGCCGAACTCACGTCGTCGAGGTTCACGCCCGCGGGCAGCGGGGTCTGCAGCATGATCGCGTCGGTCGCCGGGTCGGCGCTGCGCGCGCTCAGCTCGGCGCGGATCGTCCCGGCGCTCGCGTCGGCGCCGAGATCGATGCGCTCGCAGGCTATTCCGAGTCGTTCGGCCGCCTTGCGCAGGGAGTTCACATACCAGGCGCTGGCCGGGTCGTCGTTGGCGACGATCAGCGCCAGCGTCGGCGCGGTGCCCGCGGCGGTGAGCGCGGCCGCGCGCTCCTTCGAGTCGGCGTTGATGGCGGCGGCGAGTTCCTTGCCGGTCAGCGAAGCGGTATCCACGGTGTGACACCTTATCCGCCGCCGGACCGACGACGTGGCGCCGGGCCGCGACGCGCGCAAGCTGGTCGAGGTCCACCGCGGTCCGGACAGGCGGTCGTAGGGTGTCGGCAGCTCTGCTCTGCCAGCACGTACCGAACCGTTCGCGGGAAGGGTTGCGACTGTCGTGAAGATCTCGAAACACTGGAAACACCTGGCCGCCGCTGTCCTGGCGACCGCCGCGCTGACCGGCACCGCGGTCGGTCCGGCCGCCGCGGAAGCCGATGTGGCCGCGCTCTACAACTCAGCACAGCGCCACTTCACCGACGGTGACGACGCCGCGGGACGCGCCGACCTGCGTGCCCTGATCGCCGCCGACCCCCATGACGCCGACGCGCTCGCGCTGCAGGCGATCTGGTCGCACTACGCGGGTGACGGGGCCGCGGTCGGTGACGCCCTGGCCCGGCTCGGCGGCATCGACGCGGGCATGGCGGCGGGCACCAATCGCGTGCTGCACGCGGTGACCGCGGCGGCCGCCACCCTGCCCAACCCGCTGCCGGCGCTCGTCGGTCCACAGACCGGCATCGTGGTTCTCGGCTACGGGCTGCTGCCCGACGGCGCGTTGCGCCCGGAGCTGGAGAACCGGCTCACCGCGGCGTGGTTGCAGGCGATCGCCGCACCGTTCTCACCGGTGATCGTGACCGGCGGCAATCCGCAGAACGGCATCTCCGAGGCCGAGGCGATGCGGCGCTGGCTGGTGGCGCGCGGGCTGCCGGGCGATCGGATCCATGTGGAGGACCGGGCCGGGTCGACCGTGCAGAACGCGCTGTTCAGCACGCGACTGCTGCGCGATCTCGGCGCGACCAGCGCGGTGGTGGTGACCTCGCCGAATCACATTCGGCGCGCGGTCGCCGACTTCATCGTCGCGGGGACGACCGTGGTCGGCGCGACGACCTCGCTCGAACAGCTGGTTTCCCAGTTGCCCCCGCCCGCGCGCAACGCCCAGCGCGGGATCTATCTCGACGCGACGCGCACCTTCGAACTCGACACCGAGCGCTGATTCGTCGCACCGCCACCGGCGGTGAAAATTCGGTTGCCCGGTCAGGAACAATCGGCGCATGAGTGGTTCCGGTTTTCCCGAGGTGGTCGTCGAGTTGCGGCGCGCGGGATGTGTATTCGCCGAGGACGAGGCCGCGCTGCTGATCGAGGCGGCCGACGGCGATCCTGGACGCCTCGATGCGTTGGTCGGACAGCGGGTCTCGGGGACCCCGCTCGAATATCTGCTCGGCTGGGTGGAATTCCGGGGGCAGCGGGTGGGGGTGCGTCCTGGCGTTTTCGTACCGCGTCAGCGCACGGCGTTCCTGGTGGAACAGGCGGTCGACGGCGTGGCGCCGGACACGACGCGAGCCTGCGTGGTCGACCTGTGTTGTGGCTGTGGGGCACTGGGGCTGAGCGCGGCGACCGAGCTCACCGCACGTGGATGCGACGTCGAGCTCGTCGCCGCTGATATCGACCCCGTCGCCGTCGCCTGCGCGCGCGAAAATCTCGCGCCGATCAGCGCGCCGGTCTTCGGCGGTGATCTGTTCGACGCGCTGCCGGTCGACCTGCGCGGGCGCATCGACATCCTGCTCGCGAACACACCGTACGTGCCGAGTGCCCGAGTCGCGGATCTGCCACCGGAGGCACGCGAGCACGAGCCGCTCGCCGCGCTCGACGGTGGAGCGGACGGGCTCGACGTGTTCCGCCGGGTCGCCGAAGGGGCGGCCACCTGGCTGGCGCCGGGCGGCACGGTATTGGTGGAAACCGGGGCGGGGCAGGTCGACACCGCGTGTTCGGTGCTCACCGCGCACGGTCTCGCGCCACGCGTCGCCGAGTCCGGGGAGCACTACGCCACGGTGGTTCTCGGCACCCGGGATCGCTGATCGCGTGGACACCACGACCGTCGAGACCGGTCAGTAGCCCGTCGACGAGGCCGCGCGCACTGCCGACGGACGCGGCGATGCCCCCGTCGACCGATCGCCTGCGCGACCCGTCGACGGGGGCACCCGTCCCGAATGCCTACTTGCGTCCGGTGAACTGATCCATCGAGTGGTACACGCCCACCGCGTTCAGGTAGAAGTCGCGAACCTTGATCGGCAGTAGACCGGTCAGTGCCCGGTTCATCCGCGAGGTCCACGGGAGCACCACCAGGGCGCCGCCCTTCTTCATCTCCGACCACGAGGTGTCGACGACCTCGTGCTGCTCGAGCATCGGCGTGAACAGAATGCCCTTCGCTCCGTCGAACATGCCGGTGTTGATGTAGGTCGGGCAGACCGTGGTGACCTTCACGTGGTCGTGGCCCGCCTGCTCGAGCTCGAGGCGCACCGAATCCGACCAGCCCAGCGCCGCCCACTTCGACCCCGCGTACACGGCCATGCGCGGATTGGCGACCAGACCGGCCGACGACGCGATATTGAGCACGCGCCCCTCGCCGGCACCGGCCACCATGCCGGGCAGGAACTCCAGGGTGACGTACATGGGGGCCAAGGAGTTGATCGCCATCGTCTTGTCGATGTCGGCGCGGTTCTCGGTTTCCCAGAAGTAGGTGTTGCCACGCACGATGCCCGCGTTGTTGACGAGGATGTCGATGCCGCCGACCTCCTTGCGCACCGCCTCGCCCGCCTCACGGATCGAGTCCTGCGACGACACGTCCACCACGTAGTGGTGCACCTTGCCGCCCGCGGCGGTCAGCTGCGCCGCGGTCTCGCGCAGCGCCAACTCGTTGATATCCCACAGCACCACCGCGTCGGCGCCCTCGGCAACGGCCTTCTCGGCGAACAACTTGCCGAGTCCCATGGCGGCACCGGTGATGAGGACCCGCTTGCCTGCGACCGTTTCCAACTTCATTCTCGCTACCTACCCCTGCTCGTGTTGCTACTTCTGCCGCGTCTACTTCTGACGCAGCGTCTTCATGACTCCGAAAACCACCGTCATCGTCTTGGCCCACATCTGCTCGGACATGCCGGGCAGCGGCGCGATCGGCAGCACTCGCTGGACCGCGATGGTCTGGGTGTCGATGTACTTCAGCAAGCCTTCGGGGCCGTGGCGACGCCCCTGGCCGGAGATGCCGAGACCACCCGAGGGCGCGTCGACGCTGCCCCAGGCGGCGCTGAAGCCCTCGTTCACATTCACCGAGCCGGCGTTGATCCGGGCGGCGATCTCCTTGCCGCGGTTCACGTCCCGGCTCCACACGCTGGCGTTGAGGCCGTAGGCGGTGTCGTTGGCCGCCTCGACGGCGGCTTCGTCGGAGTCGACCTTGTACACCGACACGACGGGGCCGAAGGTCTCTTCGCGGTAGACCGTCATACCGGGCGCCACGTCGGCGAGCACGGTGGGCTCGTAGAAGTACGGGCCGAGATCCGGGCGGGCACGGCCACCGGCGAGCACCTTGGCGCCCTTGGCGACCGCGTCGTCGACGTGCCCGCTGACGGTGTCGAGCTGACGCTGGAAGGTCAGCGAACCCATGTCCCGGCTGTAGTCGAGCTCGCCGCCGAGCGACATGTTCTTGACGTTGCCGACGAATTCCGCGACGAACTGGTCGTACACGGTGGCGTCGACGTAGATGCGCTCCATCGACTCACACAGCTGACCGGCCGACGAGAAGCACGCGCGCACAGCCAGTTTCGCGGCCTTGGAGACATCGGCGTCGGCCAGTACGAGCAGCGGGTTCTTGCCGCCGAGCTCGAGGGAGTAGCCGATCAGGCGCTCGCCGGCCTGCTGGGCGATGGTTCGGCCGGTGGCGCTGGAACCGGTGTAGTCGACGTAGTCGGCGCGCGCGATCACCTCGCCACCGATCTCCCGGCCGCGGCCGAGCACCGCCTGCCACAGACCGCGCGGCAGCCCGGCCCGCTCGGCGGCGTCGATGGCCCACAGCGCGGTGAGCGCGGTCTGGTTGTCGGGGCGCGCGATGACCGCGTTGCCCGCGATCAGAGCGGGCAGCGCGTCGGAGGCCGCCAGCGCGAGGGGGTAGTTCCACGGCGAGATGACCGCGACGACGCCCTTGGGCCGGTTGTGCACCTCGACCGAGGTGAGTACCGGCAGCACGCCGCGCGGCTTGCGGTCGGCGAGCAGTTTGGGCGCGACAGTGGCGTAGTAGCGCGCGTTCAGCGCGACGTCGGCGATCTCGTCGAAGGCATGCGGCCGGGACTTGCCGGTCTCGGTCTGCACGATGTCGAGGATGGTGTCCTGCTCGGCGAGCACGATGTCGTGGAAGCGGCGCACGATCTCGGCACGCTGCTTCACTGCGACCTTGGCCCAGTCGCGCTGCGCGTGCCGGGCGACCGCGAAGGCACGCTCGATATCGGCGACCGAGGACTGCGGCAGGTCGCCGATCTTGTGGCCGGTGGCAGGCGCGAAGACCGCGACCGACGGCGCGCCACCGGCGACGCCGCGCTCGAACAGGGGCTTGACCAGCGCGGCGGGCAGCGCGGTGGGTTCGGCGGTCAGCTCGGGGGCTGTCGTCATTGTCGGCCCTTCTCCTCAACAGATGGATCGCGCGGAACGGGTCGCGCACGTTCAGCTCATTTACTGAACACTAGTGTTAGATTAATGCCAGCGCCCTGGTTCGTGTCAAGCTTTCAGTGTGCGAGGACCGGCTGTGAGGGAGGTGCGATGACCGAGGAAGCGACGACGGTGCGTCGTGGGCGCCCGCCGCAGACCCAGGAGCAGGCCGAGGAAGTCCGCGCCCGGATCATCGAGGCGACCGCCGCGGTGTTCACCCGCAACGGTTCGCGCGGGTTGAGCGTCGCCCAGATCATCGAAGAGGCCGGGCTGGCCAGGCCCACGTTCTACCGCTATTTCGGCAATGCGTCCGAGCCGCTGCACGCGGTGCTCGACGCGTCCAACGACGGCCTCGTCGGCGGCATCCGCGAGGCACTCGCCGGCACCGACGAGCCGGTCCAGCTGGGCATCCGGCTGATCGACGCGTATGTGGACTGGGCGCGCGGGCACGGCCCGATGCTGCGGCCCCTGTTCGCCGAGCTGCACGATCCCGGCTCGGTGGTGTCGGGCTATCGCGAACGCGCCCTCGACGACATTCGCGACCTGGTGCGCAAGACTTTCGGCGAACTCGGGCGGCCGGTCCCCGCACCGCTGGACCTGGACGCGGCGCTGCACGTGTGCGAGTACATCGTCTACCGCCTCACCGCGGGCAGCGAGCCGGGCAGTGATCCCGATCCGGCGCTGGCGTCCGAGGCCAGGGTGACCATGATTCGCGTCCTGCTGGTCACCCTGGGCACCCGCGACGATCTCGCCTACGCGATGGAACTACCCGGCCTGTTCCCTGATCCGTAGCGCTGCGGGGTCCCCGGCCGCGCGTCCCGCGGTGACCAGGGCGAGCGAGAGCAGCGCCGCACCGCACCAGCCGACGAGACCGAGCCGCTCCTCCAGGAACAGCACCGCCAGCAACGTGCCGGTGAGCGGTTCGAGCAGCGCCAGCAGTGCGCCGGTGCCCGCGCCCGCTGCGGTGAGGCCGCGGAAGTAGCGCGTGTACGCGATGGCCGTCGGAAACAGCCCGAGTGCGAGAGCTCCCAGGATGCCGGGCAGATTCGGGTCGATCGCGGTGCTGGTCAGGGCCGCCGGGAGGGCGAGCAGGATCGCGCCCGCGGTGAACCCGGCGCCGGTAGCGGTGACGGGGTCGAGTTCGGGAACCGGAACCGCGGCGATCACCGTGAGCACGGCGAAGGCGGTGGCCGCACCCAGCGCCATGGCCGCGCCCCACAGCGCCCTCGACCCGTCCGCACCGGGTGCGCCGACCAGCAGCGCGAGGCCGGTGAGGGCGAGCGCGATGCCGCAGGCGCGGGTGCGATCGAGAGCTCGCCTGCCGGTGAGGTACTCCGCCAGGGCGACGACGACCGGGGACATCCCGATGGTGATCAGCGTCGCCAGGCTCACCGAGGACAGTGCCACCGCGCCGAAGTAGCAGCCCTGGAACACCGGCGCCAGGACGGCGATCGCGCCGATGCGTCGCCACGCCCGCGCACCACGCGGGATCGCCCGGCGGGTGAGCACGCAGAGTCCCACCAGCAGCAGCCCGCCGACGGCAAGGCGCACGGTGGCGACCGCGATCGGGGACAGACCGGTCGATCGCTGGACGAGGGTGCCGAGCAGGCCGCCGGTCCCCCAGAGGATTCCGGCGACGACGAGATCAGCTGTGCCCGTGCGGGCGGACAGCGAAACAGACATGGATGTGCGCTCCTGCGACAGAAGGTGAGGGGGTCGCGAGAAGCGAGGTGCTGGAGTGAGCAGGCTCGACGGGTCGGCCTGGCGAAACCACGGGCGGCCGATTCGGCCGGGACGCGCTACTGACGAGCGCGGCGGGGCACCTCGCTCAGGAGGCGGGCGGCGGGGTGGAACGGAAGCACTCGTGCACGTCGCGAGTGTACTCCACACAGAATCTCCACATTTGGCGTCGCAACCCTCCACACCCGCTCGCTAGGGTCGCACCATGGACAACAGTGGGGGCGGGACAGGACAGGCGGCACGCCGGATCCTGGTGGTCGACGACGAGGTGACGATCGCCGAGTCCGTGGCCGCGCGGTTGCGGGCCGAAGGGTTCACCGTCGACCTGGCACACGACGGTCCCGCCGCGGTGGCGGCGGCGCTGGCGGGGGAACCCGATCTGGTGGTTCTCGACGTGATGTTGCCGGGGTTCGACGGGCTGGAGGTGTGCCGCCGGATCCAGGCCGAGCGCCACGTGCCCGTCCTCATGCTCACCGCGCGCACCGACGAGACCGACCAGCTCATCGGGCTCGGCGTCGGCGCCGACGACTATCTCACCAAGCCGTTCTCGATGCGGGTGCTCGCCGCCCGGGTGCATGCCCTGTTGCGGCGGGTGGATCGGGCCGCCGAGCGCGGCGACACCAGCATCGTCGTCGGCGATCTGCGGATAGACCTCGCCGAACGGCGGGTATGGCGCGGCGACACCGAAGCACGGCTCACCCCCTTGGAATTCGACCTGCTGACCCGGCTCGCGCAACGTCCGAGGGCGGTGCTGGCCAGGGAACGACTACTCGAGGACATCTGGGACTGGTCCGACGCGGCGGGGACGCGCGCGGTGGATTCGCACGTGAAAGCGCTGCGGCGCAAGCTCGGTGCCGATCTCATCCGCACCGTGCACGGTGTAGGATACGCCCTGGACGCGCGATGATTGCCGCCGACCGCGCCACGAAATTGATGGACCGGATCGCCGACGTGCTGCCGCGGCCGCTGGACCGGCTGCGGTCGATCAAGCTCAAGCTGGCCGTGTTGATGTTGTGCTCGGGCGGTGTCGCGTTCGGGTACTTCCGGCTGAAAATCGGCTGGCTGCCGCCGCGTACCACGGTGGCCGCGATCGGGATCGCACTGCTCACCTCGCAGTTCCTCGCCCACGGGATCACCCGGCCGCTGCGCGAGATGACCGCAGCCGCGCGGCGCATGACCCAGGGCGACTACAGCTTTCGCGTGCGGGCCTCTTCGCGTGACGAAGTGGGGCAGCTCGCGACCGCCTTCAACCAGATGGCCGCCGACCTGGCCGCCGCCGACCGGCAACGGCGCGACCTCATCGCCAATGTGTCCCATGAGCTGCGCACGCCGGTGACCGCGCTGCACGCCGTGCTGGAGAATCTGGTCGACGGGGTGAGCGAACCCGACCCGGCGACGCTGCGCACCGCCCTGGCCCAGACCGAACGCCTCGGCCTGCTCGTCTCGGAACTGCTCGACCTGTCCAGCATCGAGGCGGGCGCGTTCACGCTGGATCGCGAAAACCTGCCGCTGGCACCACTCTTGGCGGAGGTGATCGCCGAAGCCGAGGTGATGACCGCCGCGCTCGGTCGTGGTGTCCGGTTCACCACCGCGATCGAACCCGGCTGCGCCACCGTGTTCGCCGACCGGGCCCGTCTGCACCAGGTGCTGTTCAACCTGCTCGACAATGCCGCCCGGCACGGCCCGTCCGGCGGCGAGGTCCGGGTCTGGGCGTCGACCCACCCCGAGGGGACCGTCCTCGAGATCCAGGACGACGGCCCCGGCATCCCGCAAGCCGAGCGCGCCACCGTCTTCGACCGTTTCACCCGTGGCGGGCGCACCGACGGCGGCGGCACCGGCCTCGGCCTGGCCATCGCCCGCTGGGTGATCGACCTGCACGGCGGCACCATCGCCGTCGCCGACCCCGGCTCCCGCATCCGCGTCGTCCTCCCCACGGACTGACCTCTACGTCGAAACCACCTACCCGGCACTTCGGTCCCGGGACGCATCCGCACACCTCCAGGAGGGGAACCTATGTCCGACAAGCCGATACCCGAGGCGCCGACGCCCGATCAGGGCACTGCCGAGAACCAGCACACCGCGACACAAGCCGCCGACAAGACCGGCGCCGACAAGACCACAACCGCGACCGACCCGGCGAGCGAGGCAGTCGCGAGCGGCGTGCCCGACTCCGGCAGCACCGCAGACCCCCAGGTGGGCGGCGATGCGACAGGCGCCGGTACTCAGGCGACAGCTGTGCTCACCAAGACCTCGCCGGACCCGGCCGCGCCGCCCGCGCCGCCCGTCTCGGTCTCGTTCGCGAAATTGCTGGCCGCACCGCCCGGGACCGCCGACCTACGAACCGCAGCGTGGCCGAGTCTGCCACCGCCCATTCCCCCTGTCCCCCCACGCTGGCAGCGGGTAGCGCGCCCACCCGGTGTCCTCCCGGCCGCGGCACTCGCCGGAATCATCGGCGCCACGGTGATCCCGCTCGACCGTCCCGGCATCGGCTGGCTGATCGCGGGAACCGCCATCGCCGGAGCTCTCTGCGTCGTCGACTATCGCGCCCGGTCCGGCGGTCCGTCATCCGAGCCCACCTCGGATTCCGCACCGACGGCCGAAACATCACCCGCGCCGGCTCCGTCCACGCCGGTGCCGTCTGCGACCGACGAAGTCAGCACGAATGCCGCTGAGCCACTATCACTTTCAGATGCCGGTGCACTCGCACCGTCCGACGCCGACGACGTCGTGGCAGCCTCCCGCGCTGTCTCGATCGGCGATCGGGCCTGGTGGGCGGCAGCCGCGATCGTGCTGCTGGGAGTGGGAACGGTGCGGGCGGCGGGCTGGCTGTTCGTGCTGTGTGTGCTCGCGGCGTGTGTCGCCGGGTCGCTGGCGGTGCTGGGACGACGCAGTGTGCGTGGCATCGCGCACGACATGTTCGCGGTGCCGTTGGCGTCGTTCGGGGCGGTGCCGTGGGCGTTCTCGGGGCTGCGGGAGTCGCGATCGGTGGGGACCTCGAGTGTCCGCCGGTACGGGATCTCGGTGGCCGCGACGGCGGCGTTGCTGGTGGTGTTCGTGCCGCTGCTCGGTGGGGCGGACGCGACCTTCGCCAAGCTGCTGAACGGGTTCGTCCCGACCGTGGACGGCCCGGCGATGTGGCAGTGGATCTTCTTGTTCGCTGTCGTCACGGTAGGTGTGCTCGGAGCGCTGTATGTGCTTGCCGGGCCACCTTCGCGCGCCACGGATTCGGTGCGGCCGCAGCGACTGTGGTCACGCAGTGAGTGGATGCTGCCGGTCGGGGCACTGACCGTGTTGTTCGCGGTATTCGTCGGCGCGCAGTTCGTCGCGCTGTTCGGTGGCGACGATTACGTGCAGCGCACCGCTGGTCTGACCTATGCCGAATACGCTCGCAGCGGTTTCTGGCAGTTGTCGGCGGTGAGCATTCTGACGCTGGCCGTGATCCTGGCGATACTGCACTGGTCGGTGCGGGAAACCGCTGCCGACCGCCGGTCGCTGCGCGTCCTGCTGAGCGCGGTGAGCGTGCTGGCGCTGGTGATCGTGTGCTCCGCGCTGGGCCGGATGTGGACCTACCAGCAGGCTTACGGATTCACCGTGCTGCGCCTGCTGGTGACTACCTGCGAGCTATGGGTCGGCCTCGTCTACGTTCTCGTGCTGGCCGCCATTGCACGACTGCGCTGGAGCTGGGTGCCGCACGCCGCGATCGGCACGGCGCTGGCCACCCTCATCGCCCTCGCGGTGATCAACCCGGAATATCTTGTCGCCGAACGTAATATCGACCGCTGGCAGACCAGCGGCCGCCTGGACGCGGACTACCTGAGCAGTCTCTCCCCCGACATCCTTCCCGCCCTCGATCCGCTGCCCGCACACCTGCGGACACAGATCGAAACCCCCGTTCTCGACGACCTCGAGCCCGACCACTGGTGGTCCTGGAACTGGTCTCGCAGCGCAGCCCGCTGACCACCGCAGGCGCGGTCGCCCGTGACGGGCGACCGCGCGTCATCACTCACTACCCCTGCGGCGCAACAGTTCTGGACAGTCCGCTGGCTCGCAGGACCCGGCGGCCGATCGCGGCGCGGATGGCGTCCTCGGTACCGATGACGCGGACGTGGGAGCGCGCCCTGGTGATGGCCGTGTAGAGGAGTTCCCTGGTGAGCAGCGTGGATTCGGGTTCCGGCAGCACGACCGAGACGGTGTCGTACTGACTGCCCTGGCTACGGTGGATGGTCATGGCGAAAACCGTGACGACAGCGGGGAATTGGGTGGGGTGAACCAGGTAGGGCTCGCTGCCGCGCTGGAGCGCGGCGCGCAGCGAGCCGTCGGGGCGGCGGATGATGACGCCGGTGTCACCGTTGTAGATGCGCGCTTCGTGGTCGTTGGCGGTGACCAGCAGCGGCTGGCCGGGGTACCAGACCGATTGCGGCCCTTCGGGTCCCGCGCCGCCTGCCGCGGCCCACTCGGCTGCCATGCGGTCCCAGCGTTCCACACCGAACGGACCCTGGCGGTGGGCGCAGAGCAGGCGATGCGACTCGAGGGCAGTCAGCGCGCCGATCGCATCACCCGCCTCGGCGGCGGCCGTGACGGCGAGGGCAGCAGTCGTGACGTCCGCCCGCACCGCGCGAACATCGTCGGGGCCGCACAGTGACACATCGTCGCCGCCCGCACGCAGAATCGCCAGCGCCGCATCGGCATCACCCGCGCGAACGGCGACCGCCAGATCGGCGATGTGGCCGCCGAATCGCCGTCCCCTGGTCAACCGGACGATCCCGCCCTGCAACCGCCGCTGTTCGAGTGCCGTCAGCGAGTGTGCCTGCGTCGCGGGTGGATCGGCCGGCGATCCTTCGGGCGTCCCGGGTACCACATCGCCGTGGAGGCCGAGCACCTCGCGCAGCGCGGGATTGGGGGCGCCGCTCACCGGCCCGGCCACGAGGTCGGCCAGCACGGCGCCCGCGTCGACCGAGGCGAGCTGGTCGGGGTCGCCGACGAGCACGAGGCGAGTATCCGGGCGCAGCGCGGAGAACAGGTGGCTCATCATCGTCAGCGACACCATCGAGGTCTCGTCGACCACCACGACGTCGTAGGGCAGACGGTTGTGCTCGTGGTGGCGGAAGCGGGTGGTGCGGCCCCGCTGCCAGCCCAGCAGGCGGTGCAGGGTCGAGGCGGTGAGCTCGGGCAGGCCGAGGACGGCGGCTTGTTCGCGAACCGCTTCCTGCAGGCGGGCCGCCGCTTTACCCGTGGGGGCCGCGAGCGCGATCCGCAAGGCGGGCAGTTTCGGCGAGGCGGCGCGATGGGCGGTGAGCAGGGCCAGGATCCGGGCGATGGTGTGGGTTTTGCCGGTGCCGGGTCCACCGGCGACGACGGTGGTCCAGTGGGTCGCGGCGAGGGCAGCGGCCAGACGTTGCCGGTCGGGACCCGCGCCGAGCGGGTCGGCGAAGAGCCGATCCAGTTGTGCGCGTACCAGTTCGGTCTCGATGACAGGGTGGTCGGCACTGCGCTCGGTGAGCACTCGTCGCAGGGTCTGCTCCTGCTGGTAGTACCGGTCGAGGTAGAGCAGCGCGCCACCCTCGGGATCGGCTTCGACGATCCGCAACGGGCGCAGCGGACCGGACTGCCCACCGCAGATCAGCGGACTGCGACGCAGGGCCGTGAGCACCCGCTCGGTGTCCGGCCACGGCAGGGTCGCTGGGTCGATTCCCGTGACGCTGTCACGGGTTTCGTCGGCATCGATGCCGATCTCGCGCATCCGGGCCAACTCGAGACACACCGATCCCGAGCGCACCGCGCGCACGGCCAGCGCCGCCGCGAACAACACGTCCTCGCTGTCCTCGCGCCCCATACGACCCAACCGCACCGCCACGTGCACGTCCGCCGCCGACAGAACCCCTGCCTCGTTGAAGACCCGCAACAACCCGGTCCCCCGCTGCGCCACCTGGATAGATGTCATGATCGCCCCGCCAGTAGGTCCGACAGCGCGACGACGAGTTCCGCCGAAGGATGCCAATCGAAGACACCGTGTCCCGGTGGGGTCGCCGCGCCGATCATGCCCCGCACGAACAGGTATCTGGCGCCGCCGAGATGGCGAGCGGGGTCGTAACCGGGCAGCCGCCAGCGCAGATACCGGTGCAGCGCCACGGCATACAGCAGCGCTTGCAGTGGATAGTGCGAGCGGATCATCTCCGCGACCATGTGGTCGCGGCGATAGTGCTCGACGGTGAGGTCGCCGGTCCCGAGCCGGTTGGTCTTGTAGTCGATGATCAGATAGCGCAGCTCACCCGTCTCATCGGGCACCCGCAGCACCGCGTCGATACTGCCGGTGAGATAGCCGCGCAGCACCGTATCCGGTAGTGCGGCAACATGATCGGCGTAACCGGCGAGATCGTCGTCGGCGGGCAGGTGGGTACGCAGCAGCGCGGCTACGGCGTGCATCCCGGCCGAGCGCGGTCCGGGTGAATCACCACCGCCGAGCGGGAGCTCGAATTCCAGTTCGTTGAGCCGGTCACGGGTCGCGATCGCGGCCAGGGACCCGAAATCGGCCGGGGTACGCAGAACTTCGAGCAGCGCGGTCGCGAGCAGATCGACATCGAGCTCGGCCATCGTGTGCTCTACCGCCTCGACACAGCGCTGGTGGACCTCGGCGGCGAGATCGGGCACCGAGGTGTCGACCGTTTCGAGAACGCCGTGGACCAGTGTGCCGAACTCGGCGCCGTAGGGCAGGTCGTTCATCAGCGACGGGTCGGCTGTGCTGCCGGTCAGGGCGTCGATCGGCGCCTCGGTCGGCTCGTCGTCCGGGCCGGGACCGTCCTCGGGTTCCTCGTCGGCCACGCGAGGGGCGTCGTGCGCGCCCGCGGTGAGCGCCGAATACGACGTGCGCCGCCACTGCTGGTCGAGCGCGCGCGTGAACCCCGCGGCCGCCAGCTCGCCGGTCGGTAGCTCGGAGCGCACCCGCCGGGGCGCCACATCCTCGGGACGGTCGACCACGGTCACCGAGATCACCTCCGATGCGGACGCGGCCCATTCGGAAATCCGTTGCGCCGCAGCGGTGTCGGCGGGAATCTCGGCCCGGCGCGGTACCTGCGCCGATCCCGGGCGCCTGCCCAGCATCATCCGGTGCAGCGGCGCGGCGCCGGTGGTCACCGCGGGCGCCCACCACGCGACGATCTGGCACATCGCCCGGGTCAGCGCCACATACAGCAGCCGCAGTTCCTCCCCCGATTCCTCGGCCTCACACCGCAACTGGCGCTCGCCGTACCCGGGCGCCTCCTTACCGCCGATATCGAGCACCCTGGTGCCGTTGTCGTCGTGGAACAGCAGCGTCGCCGGATACGGATTCTTGGCGCTGTCCCAGGTGAAAGGCAGGTAGACGATCGGAAACTCGAGGCCTTTGCTGGCATGCACGGTGGCGATCTGCACGGCCGCCGCGTCTCGATCGAGGCGGCGACTGCGGCCGCTGACGCTACCGGCCTCCGGCTCGCGCACACGGTCGGCGAGCCAGCGGGTGAGCGCGGTCAGGCCGAGCCCCTCGGCCAGTGCCACCTCGTCGAGCAGCTGCGCGAGATGGCGCAGGTCGGTGAGTTCGCGTTCGCCGTTGTCCACCGCCAGCAGGCGGGGCGCGAGGTCGGTCTCGGTGGCGAGCTTGTCGAACACAGCGGCGAATCCGGCGCGCGCGAACAAGCGCGCGGCGTCACGCAACTGGGTGGACACCCGGCCGACGAGATCCGCACCGCCCGCGTCGATCTCGGCGGCGCTCACCCCGAGGATCGGTGTGCACGCGGCCAGCCGCACCCGGTCACCACGATGCGGTTGTTCCAGGGCCCGCAGCACCCACAGCCAATCGGTCGCGGCGACGGTCGCGAAGACACTGGTGCCACCGGCGAGGACGGAGGCCACCCCGACCCGGTCCAGCGCCGCGCGCACCACATCGATCTGGGAGCGGGTGCGCACCAGTACCGCGATATCGCCCGGCCCGATCGGCCTGCGCACCCGGCCGTCGCCGACCTCGCGCAGCGATTGATCCCCGCCGCGTACAGGTTTGGCGTCGATGGTGGTACCGGATTCGAGCAGGGTGACGATATCGGCGGCCAGGTCGTCAGCCACCTTGGCCCGCTGCCTGCCCACCGACGGGAACCCCGACCGATTGCGCGGACCGGCCCCCGTCCGTGGGAGCACCCGGAGTCGCAGCGGGGCGATGACGTCCAGCTCACCGTGCAGACGGGTCATCGGCCGCGTCGGCGTGACCGGGTAGACGCTGATCTCGGGATGACCCAATTCCGCACCGCCACACAGGTGGTCGATGGCGCGCAGCAATCCGGCGTCGCTGCGCCAGTTGCGGGTGAGCTCGCTGCGTCGATCGGCCAGCGCCACGGCGTCGAGGTAGCTGAGCACTTCGGCGCCGCGGAAGGCGTAGATGGCCTGTTTCGGGTCGCCGACCAGGACGAGGGTGGCGTGTTGATGGAAGGCCAGGCGCAAAATGTCCCACTGCAACGGATCGGTGTCCTGGAACTCGTCGACCAGCGCGACCCGGTAGCGCTGCCTGA
The DNA here is from genome assembly GCF_053608345.1 of Nocardia sp. NPDC055050. Taxonomy (NCBI): domain Bacteria; kingdom Bacillati; phylum Actinomycetota; class Actinomycetes; order Mycobacteriales; family Nocardiaceae; genus Nocardia; species Nocardia sp. NPDC055050. The sequence goes on along the minus strand of NZ_JBSGVG010000006.1, from coordinate 42,929 downwards.
TCCGGGCGCGGGCGCGCGGCCCGTGGTCGGCGTCGGCCAGCACGTCGTGCAGCAGGACCAGCAGATCGTCGAAATCACGCAGTCCCGCACGGCGTTTGCGTCGTTCGGTCTCGACCCGCACGGCACTCGCGAAGGCGACCCGCTCCCCCGCCGCACCGTCGGTGCGCGGGGCGAGGTCGGCGTGCCGGTCGTGGACCGCCGCCAGTGCCAGGGTGTGGGCATCACGCAGGGTGAACGGGGCGCGGTCGCGGGCGTAGCGGGCCAGATACAGGTCGTCGGCGACGGTGCCGACCAGTTCGTCCACCGATTCGACCAGCCGAGCGCCGGGATCGTGTTCGCCGGCCAGGCCGAGTTCGTCGAGCATCCGCTGGCAGAACGAGTGGGTGGTGGCGATGGTGCCCGCGTCGAAATCGGCCAGGGCGGTGAGCAATCGGTGCCTGCGCGAGCGCACCGTGGCGGGGTCGGTGTCGGCCAGCGCGCGGACGAGCTCGTCCTGATGGTGCCGTGCGGTATCGGGCTCGGCCAGGGCGGTCGCCACCGTGACGAAACGGTCCCTGGTGCGTTCGCGCAATTCCTGGGTAGCGGCGCGGCTGAACGTGACGAGGAGCAGTTCGGTGATCGCGATGCCCGCCTCGGCGACATAGCGGACCGCGAGCCCGACGATCGCGTGCGTTTTGCCGGTGCCCGCGCTGGCCTCGAGCACCGTGGTGCCCTGCGGCAGCGGACCGGTGGCATCGAAGGCGGTCGGCGCCGAGACGGTTCCCGTCACGGCTGTCCCTGACTTTCGGCGGCGAGCAGCGGCGCCCACCAGCGGCGCGCGACGGCACCGAAGTGGGTGCTCTCCGGCTCGCCCGGCCGGCTGGTTTCGGTGGCGAGACCGGCGAATCGGGGTGCGCGGCCCCAGACGTAGCGCAGGTAGCGGTCGGTGTGGTCGCCGAACTTGTCGGGGCCGTTGGGGCCACCGTCGAAGGCGTGTTCGGCGGCGAGCAGGGCGTCGGCGACGCTGTCCCCGCGGAAGCGGCGCTCGGCGTAGGCCGCGGTGGCGGCGGGCGCGCAGGGCAGCGGTTCGCACAGCCCCTCGTCGCGCAACCGGACCAGATCACGCAGGATCGCCAGTGCCGCAGGCGCTTCGGGTGCGGTGATCACCGATCTGGCCACCGGCCTGCTGCGGAATTGCCCCCGCCCCGTGCTGATCGCCTGCCACGAGCGGTCTTCGGTGGCGGCGAGGGCGAGCAGCGACACCCAGGACGCGAGCCGGTGTTTCGGCGCGAGCCGCGAGTAGGTGGTACGCACCAGCGTTTCGCCGCGAACCTCGGGCACGGTGCCCGCGAGGGTGCGGCCGTTGCCGAGGTCGACGGCGATGTCGACGGCGCGCGGGGGCGCCTCGTAATCGGGCAGCGCGGTCCGCACGAGGGTGTCGACGGTGCCCTCCACTTCGTCGAGCACCCTGGCCCCGAAACCGAAGGGGGGCAGGGTGCCCCGGCGCCATTCGGCGGCCCGCAGCCCGGCCGGGTCGGCGCCGGTGAGGCGCGCCGTCAGCATGCGCTCGCCGAGGTCCCACTTGGCCAGGCCGTCGAGTTCGATCGGGAGCTGATCGGCGATGTCCTCGGATTCCTCGGGTACCCGCAGGCCGAGCCGCTGCCACAGGAACGCGCGCACCGGGTGTTCGGCGAACGAGATCAGTTCCGCCAGTGCGACATCCGCGACGGCAGCAGGTGGCAGCGCCGCCGTGAGCAGCGGGGGACGCGGCCGGGACGGGCGCGCGGCGGCGCGGGCACCGGCCAAGGCGACGGTGTCGAAGCTGCGCGGCTTCTCGGGGGCGAAATTGCGCCGGTCGAAAGCCTGCAGGGGATGGCGAATGTGGACGGTGTCCATGGCCGCCGGACCCACATGGGTGGCGAGCACGTCGAGCAGCTCGGCGACGGGGACAGCGGGCGGACGAGCGGCACCGGTGACCGGGTCCGCACCGGTGTGCAGGATCAGCAGCCTGTCCCCCGCGGCCATGATGGCGTCGAGGAGGAGTTGCCGGTCTTCGCTGCGCGCATCGCGTTCGCCGACCAGCGGGTTCCGGGCCAGCAGATCGTCACCGTCGACGCTGCCGGGACGCGGGAAGACATCATCGTCGAGGCCGAGCAGTACCACCACACGGTGGGGCACCGACCGCATCGGCACGAGCGTGCACACGGTGAGTTCGCCGGTGCGGAAGTTCGCGCGGCCGGGGCCGCCCGCCAGGCGGCTGGTCAGCAGGACCGCCACGTCGGCGAGGCGCAGCGGGGTATCGCCCGCGTGTTCGGTGGCGGCCACGATCTCACGGCGCGCTTCGGTGCGGATCCAGGCGTGCGCGGTGGGCACGTCGGTGAGCAGCTCGACCGCGCGCAGCAGCACCGCGGTCCATTCGGCGGCGGGGCGCGGGCCGCGCAGGTCGCGCAGGCACACCGCGAGGCGGTCGATGAACTCGGCGAAGCGGCCGGCGAGGTCGACGTCGTTGGAGTCGACATCATCGAGCGGCAACGCCAGATCGAGCCAGTCGTCGCCGGATTCGTCGGCGGTGACACCGAGCAGGATGCGGTCCACCGCGGCGTTGAGGGTGTTCTGGGCGAAATCGGCGAGCCCGAACGCCTCGCGTTGACGCTGCCCGATCCCCCATCGCGCGCCTGATTCGGCCGCCCACTCGCGCAGCCGTTCGATGTCGTCGTCGTCGAAACCGCAACGGCGGCGGACGGTTTCGCTCGCCGCCAGGTCGAGCACCTGCGTCACCGTGACGCGTCCGTCGGCCAGTTCGAGCAGTTCGATCACCACCGCCAGCATCGGGTTGGTCACCGCCCGCCCGCGATCGGCGAGCCGCACCCGCAACTGATGCGCCGGGTGTTCACCGTCGACCGGCAGATCCACTCCGGACCCGCGCTGGCCGAACGCCGCCCGCACCAGGGGCGCGAACGCCTCCACGTCCGGGCACATGATCAGCACGTCACGCGGCTCGAGCGCCGGATCCGCCGCGAATGTGCTCAGCAGCAGATCCCGCAGCACTTCCACCTGCCGCGCCGGGCCGTGGCACGCGTGGATCTCGACGCTGCCGTCCGGCACCGCGCCGATCCCGGGGACGCGGTCCGCGCGAACAGCGGTCTGCACGGCACCGAGCAGGGTGGGCGCGGCCATCTCGCCGGCGAGATGGATATCGCTGTCCAGCACCGGGTTCAGGCGCTGCTCCAATTCCCGCACATCCCGGGCCAGCCCCGAGAGCAGCGGGTGGGACACCAGATCCGCGGTGTGGTCGTCCGCGCGCGGACGGACGACCGCGTCGTTCGCACGGCGATCAGCGCGCACGGCGTTGTCGCCCGGGTCGGCCGCGCCGTCGCCTCCGACAGCCCATTCGCCGAGGCGACCCTGCGCGGGTACGGGCGCGGCCTCGTTCACCGCGATGCCGACGGCTACCCGGCCGAGCGCGGCCCACATCGCCGGACTCGGGTGCGCCGACCAGAGGTGAACTTCGCGGTGGGCGGCGAGCGCGGTGACCACGGCCAGCTGATCGGCGGGCAGACGGGTGAGCCCGAACAGGGAGAGCCGCTCGGGCAGGTCGATCGAGGCGGGTTCGGCGCGCAGGTGGGCGCAGGCGTCGGCGAGCCGTTCGGCCGGACTCGGGGCGCCCACGGCGGTGCGCAGGGCGCGCCACAACCGCGGTTGCCAGGCGAGGTCGTCGGGCACCGGTCCGCCCGCGCCGTCGGTGTCCGCGCCCGCAGCCCAGTCGAGCAGGACCTGCGGGCGTTGCGCGGCATAGGAGTCGAAGAGGGACGCGAGGTGGGCGGCCGTGGAGTAGCGCCTACCGAGACGGTGATCGGTACCGGGCAGGCCGAGATGCCGAGCCAGGACGGCCGCCCAGGGCTGGTCGGCGACCTCGTCGATCACCCGCAGCAGCGTCCACACCAGTCGCTGACCCGCCCACGGATCGTCGGTGGGCGCGACCCCACTCGCACCGGCCAGCACCTCGGCCACCAGGGCCGCAGGCGCGGGAAACGCGATATTCGCGGCCACCCCGTCGCCGGCGCCGGCGACTCCGAGCACACCCGACAACCGTTGCGCCAGCCAGCGCTCCACCCCCTTGGCCGGGACCGCGACCACTTCTGTGGCGAAAGGATCGGCGGGAATCTCACCCAGCAAACGCCCCAGTCCGTCGGCCAGCGCGTCGGCGCGTTCGGCGCGATGGAGGTGCAACGGCATCCGTTGTTTATACGCCCAGCGACCGACCCGCAATCGCGCGGCCCCGCGACCACCACTGCACCGGGCTAGTGAAATACGCCACACCGCAAGATGTCCCGGCCCCGCCTGCGGCACCCTCGGCGCCGGGCGTGGGATCGTGGCGGTTCGGGTGGGACAGTACGGCCGCGGGCGAAAGGCTGGTTTCGTTTCATGATCGCGCAGGTGTTTCCCCTGGTTCCCGGTGGCGGCTTCATCGTCCGTCGAGTGGGCGCGCGCTGGGAGCTGATCAATTCCCGGCGCTACGGGCCTGATCAGGTGCTGCATTCGTGGCCGCTGGACCGGCACGGCGAAGCGTTCGAGCACTGCCATCGCCTCAACGGCTGCACCATCGCCACTCCGCACGCCGCACATCACTGACAGCAATTGCGCTGTGCCGCAACAACCCTGAGAGACGGCAACCGTGCGTCTCGGCAGCGTTGTCGCGCCTGATGCCGGATTTGGGGTGAAGTAGTGCATTGCGGCGCCCGGTGTGCGAGTGTGGTCCATCGTGCGTGACCGTTCCCCCTCCACCCGTGTCGTTTCCCGAGTCGCAGCAACTGCCTGCCTCCTCGCCGCCGCGGCCGCCCTCACTCCGGGCGTCCCTGTTCTCACCGGCCCGGCTCATGCCGCGCCGCCCGCGCTGACCCAGGTGTCGGTGCCTGGATTCGACGCCGACCTGAGCTCCCGGATCGCCCGGGCCGACGCCTATCTCGCCGGCCGTCCCGGTGTGGTCGGCTACGTGCTGCGTGACCGCAAGACCGGTGGCATCTACGCCAACGAACACGCCGAGAACCAGGTCTGGACCGCATCCACGATCAAGCTGGCCATCGCCGCCGACCTGCTCAACCGGGCCCGCGTCGGCGCCATCGGCCTGTCCCCCGACGACCGCTTCAACATCGAAGCGATGCTGGCCACCTCCAACGACCACGCCACCGACGTGCTGTGGCAGAAGTACATCGGCTTCGACCGGATGGCCTACAACAACGCGTTCCGCGCCTACGGCATGGTCAGCCTGATCCCGCAGCCGACCACGACCGCGCTGTTCCCGGACTGGTCGTTCCAGAAGTGCACGGCCGCCGACCTGGATCGGCTGATGAACACCATCCTCGACACCATGCACCCCGACGATCTCGCCTACCTGCTCGACCGGATGCGCTCGGTCGACTCCAATCAGCACTGGGGCGTGTGGGGCGCGGGTGCCTCGATGCGGCCCGGCCTGAAGAACGGCTGGTCGGCCGAAGCCGACGGCTGGGTGGTCAACTCGGTCGGCGTCGCGGGCGCCGGTGAGCGGTACACCCTGTCGATCATGAACGCGCTCGGCGGAGCAGGCGGATACACCGACGGCGCCGAGACCGACACCCGGGTCGCCGAGATCCTTCTCGCAGGTCGCTGACTCGGCGCATCCCGTATTGTCGATCGTGTCGTTTCGATGAGATACCGCGTCACACGCCGCGATCGGGTTCTTGTTGCGACGTCACAACCGGAGCCGACTACGGTTACCCCTGTCATTACCACCGCGGGGCCCACCCCAGTCTGTCGAGGAGCGCGACGATGAGCACTGAGTCTGTCGGGAAGCGGCACCACGTAGTGGTGATCGGTTCCGGGTTCGGCGGTTTGTTCGGCACCCGGCACCTGCGCCGAGCCGATGTCGACGTCACGCTCATCTCGAAAACGTCGACCCACCTGTTCCAGCCGCTGCTGTACCAGGTGGCCACCGGCATCCTCTCGACCGGCGAGATCGCCCCGGCCACGCGGCTGGTGCTGCGCAAGCAGAAGAACGCGCAGGTGCTGCTCGGTGACGTCGTCGACGTGGACCTGGCGAACAAGAAGGTCACCTCGCGACTACTCAACCGCGACACCGAAACCACCTACGACAGCCTGATCGTCGCCACCGGCGCCCAGCAGTCGTACTTCGGCAACGACCACTTCGCCACTTACGCGCCCGGCATGAAGACCATCGACGACGCGCTCGAGTTGCGCGCGCGCATCCTCGGCTCCTTCGAACAGGCGGAGCTGGCCACCACCCAGGAAGAGCGTGACCGGCTGATGACGTTCATCGTCGTCGGCGCGGGCCCGACCGGGGTGGAGCTGGCGGGGCAGATCGCCGAGCTCGCCGACCGGACCCTCGACGGCACCTTCCGCACCATCGATCCCCGCGACGCGCGCGTCATCCTGCTCGAGGGCGCCGGCGCGGTGCTCGGCCCGATGGGTCCCAAGCTGGGCGCCAAGGCGGCCAAGCGGCTCGAGAAGATGGGTGTGGAGATCCAGCTCAACGCCATGGTGACCGATGTCGACGCGCACGGCGTGATCGTGAAGGACGCCGACGGCAGCACCCGCCGCATCGAGGCCGTGTGCAAGGTGTGGTCGGCGGGCGTGCAGGCCAGTCCGCTGGGCAAGATGATCGCCGAGCGATCCGAGGGCACCGAGGTGGACCGGGCGGGGCGCGTCATCGTGGAGCCCGACCTCACCGTCAAGGGCCATCCGAACGTGTTCGTGGTCGGCGACCTGATGTCGGTGCCCGGTGTGCCGGGGCAGGCACAGGGGGCCATCCAGGGTTCGACCTACGCGGCCAAGGCGATCAAGGCCGGGCTGCACGGTCAGACGCCGCAGGAGCGCAAGCCGTTCAAGTACTTCAACAAGGGCTCGATGGCCACGATCTCGCGGTTCGACGCCGTCTGCCAGATCGGCAAGCTCGAGTTCAGCGGGTTCCTCGCCTGGCTCGCCTGGCTGGCCCTGCACCTGTATTACCTGGTCGGCTACCGCAGCCGAATCGTCACGGTGATCGGCTGGTTCGTGTCGTTCCTCGGCCGCAACCGCGGTCAGATGGCGGCGACCGAGCAGTGGATCTTCGCGCGGCTCGCGATCGAGGAGGTCAACGCCGATCAGGCGGAGGCCAAGGAACTCGCGGCCGACGTGGGCGCGCCGCCCGCCACCGCCGAACCGCTCACCGCGGAGCAGCGCAAGATCGGCTGACACAGCTCTACGAAGGCCGGGTGGTTCCGTCGAACCACCCGGCCTTTCTCGTGCCAGTTGCCTTTCCCCCGACCGCTGTTGCGGGTTGCCGACGTTTCGGACCCATCCGAGTCGGGCACCGGTCCGAATGTCGGAGGTCATATGTGTGACCAATCCCCAGGATGAAAGGTGATCTATGGCGACGGGGAAACACAGGGCGCCGAACTTGCAGCGACAGAAGGTAGGTTCGGTCGTCGCAGCCGGAGCGGTACCCCTGGTCATGGCCCTGATCGGCACGGGCACCGCGAATGCCGATCCCGCGCAGGCGGCGGTGACCCAGCCCGAGCATCAGGCCGGACCGGAGTTCGACGCGGTGGCGCCCAACGCCACCCCGTACGTGGGGCAGCCGATGCCCGCGAACACCCGCAGCTCGCTGCAGTGGTCGCGGACGGGGCCGGAAATGGATTACCTGTCCCCGGTGGGACCGCTGCACGCACCGACCGCGGTCGCGCCGGTACCGCCGATCCTGCCGCCGCCGGGCCAGTTCCGCTTCGGTGACCAGCAGGTTCCGGTGCCGGACTTCGTGCCGGTGGACACCTCGATCCAGATCAACGACGCCGCGGCCAACACCGAGGCGAACCTGGCGACGTTCCTCGACTCGGTCGGGCTCGAGCGCAGCCGCTCGGACCGGATCGCGTCCGAGACCCTCGGTTCGGCGGCCAGGGGTGCGGCGGTCGGTTCCACCGTGGCGATCCCGTTCGCGATGATGGCGAGCACGGGTGGCGCGTTGGCGGGGCTCGTCGCCGGAATCCCGTTCGTGCCGATCGGTTTGGTCGCGGGTCCGATCCTGGGCGGCATGGCCGCGTACATGGCCGTGTCGATCCCCGTCACGGTCGTCGGCGCCGGTATCGGTGCGGCGGTGGGTGCGGCGAGCGGTTTCCTCGCGCCGCCGCGGGGGATGGCCCCCGAGGCCGCCGACAGCGACGCCGGGCTCGTCAACGCTTGATCGAATTCCCAGCGGTGGGAGTCGGGCTCTTGCTGCCCGGCTCCCACCGCCTTTTCGTGAGCTATCCGGGCGCGAACGCGAGCGCGCGCAGGCGGCTGCTCGTGCGGGTGGCGAGCGAGCCGCCCGCGGCCAGCGGGAGCCGAACCTCGTCCACGCTGCCCGACCAGGCAGGACGATGGTCCGGGTAGACCAATTCGCTGTCGAGCGCACGGGCCCCGCTCAGCCGATCGTCGGTCGACGAACCCGCTCCGAGCTCGAGCCGGTGCCGAAGCAACGGCACCTCGCCCAGGTCGGCCAGCAGATCACCGCGCCACCCACCGCCGTCCTCGCCGCTGCGGCCCACCTGCACCCGTTCCCGCAGCCGCAGCCGCGCGTCGGGCGCCACCTGGACCGTGGTCACCACATGATGGTGTGCGCCACCGGCCACGATCGTGGGTTCCGGATCGAAATCCAGTTCGGCGCCTTCGCCGATGTCGAAACGCCAGTGCGCGTGCGACACCATGGTGCCCGTGCCCGGCAGGGCGATCGTCGCCGCCACCGAACGAACCACCAGCCGCGCGCCGGCCCGCACGACGATGGTGATGTCGAGTTCGTCCCCGCCGAGCGGGGTCGCCGCGGTACCGATCAGGTGCACGGTGTCGATACCGGTGTGCCGCCCGGCCAGGCCGCCGATCGCGTCGATGCGGGGCAGCCTGCCCGGTGCGGCGACGATGCTCAGTTCAGTGCGCAACGCCGGTGGCCGCGTCCTGGTCGGCGGCGACCCGCAGCTGCTCGCGCACCCAGGCCAGGACCGGGGTGGCGGCCGGGTCGTCGGTCAGCGAGACCAGGGCGGTGGGGCGGCCGTCGCGGACCTTGGCGGCGTCGCGCTCCATCACACCGAGGTCGGCGCCGACCAGCGGGGCGAGGTCGGTCTTGTTCACCACGAGCAGGTCGGAGAAGGTGACGCCGGGGCCGCCCTTGCGCGGCACCTTGTCGCCGCCTGCCACGTCGACGACGAAGATCTGCACATCGATCAGACCGGACGAGAAGGTGGCCGTGAGATTGTCGCCGCCGGATTCCACCAGGATCAGGTCCAGCGGCGGATTGGCCGCGACGAGATCGTCGATGGCGTCGAGGTTGGCGGTGATGTCGTCGCGGATGGCGGTGTGCGGGCAGCCACCGGTCTGTACGGCGGTGATCCGCTCATCGGGCAGCACGGCGTGGCGGCGCAGGAAGTCCGCGTCCTCGGTGGTGTAGATGTCGTTGGTCAGCACCGCGAGGGACAGCTCGTCGCGCAGCTGCCTGCACAGGGCCGCCACCAGCGCGGTCTTGCCGGAGCCGACGGGTCCACCGATGCCGATGCGCAGCGCTTCACCGGCCGTGCGGTTGCGCTTGGGCCGGTCGTGGCTGTGATCGTGCGGTTCGCCATCGATCAGATGGGGAGGCATGGGGGCTCCATTCTTCTCGGAATCACGGGGGTCAGGACGCGAACAACGGCATGTCGCGATGGAGGTGACGTTCGGCGAGCGCGTCCTGCAGCGGATCGGACAGGGCGGCGAGGCCGACGGCGGCCTCGGCGGCGATCCGGTCGCACAGCGGCGCCAGGCGCACGGTGCTCGCGGCGATGGCCGCGGGATCGAGGGCGAGCAGTCGTTGCGCGGCGGTGGCGGCGCCGGTGAGCGTCGTGTAGACGACCACGCCCGCCAGCTGTTCGGTGCTCGCTCCGCTCGCGGCGCCGACCATGCCGAACACCGTCGACAGGTGCGGGCGCGGGCCTACCGCGGCCCAATCATGGTGCGGCCACAGCTGTTTGGCCAGGCGGAGCAGCCCACGGCCTTGCGCGCGCGACGCCGTTCGCGCGGCGGGTGACGGCGTACGAGCGTCGGCTTCGAGCTCGGCGCGTTCGGGCGTGAGCACCCCGCCGCACACCGCGGCGGCCAGCGATGCCGTGACCAGTCCCGAGGTGGAGATCCGGCGCCGCAGATACCGCTCCACGCTCGCGTTGTCGCGCAGCAACCCCGACGACACCGCTTCCTCGACGCCGCCGGAGTGCACGTGTCCACCGATGGGCAGGCGCGAATCGGCCAGGGCGAGCAAGGTCGCCAGTCCTGTCGCACCCTCGTTTCGCATCCGCCGATCCTATGCAACGAACCTGGACGTCTGCCCGGTGAGGGCGATCAGCAGGGCACACCGTGGCGGTCATCACCCCGGCCGGTGGTCGTGCTCGCCGATCAGCCGCGGGTGCTTCAGCGCGCCTCGGTGGCCGCCGAGCCGGTGCGGGCAGAGCGCCAGGCCAGTACCGCCATCGCGATCAGCAGCAGTGCGCCGCCCGCGGTCGCGACGTGCATGCCGCTGACGAAGGATTCGCGGGCCGCGTGGATCAGCCCGTCGTCGCCGGCGGACTCCAGGAGAGTGTCGCCCAGGGTCTCGCCGAAGTCGCCGCCGGAACGGAACACCAGCGCGGCCACCGAGCCGAGCAGGGCGAGACCGAGCGCGTTGCCGAGTTCGAAACTCGTTTCGGAGATCCCGACCGCCGAACCCGCCCGCTCGGCGGGCACCGCCGACACCGCGACATCCGACACCAGGGTGAACGAGAAGCCGTACCCGATACCGGCGATCACCGAGCCCGCGATGTACCAGCCGAGGCCGCCGTCGACACCGACGCCGAGCAACATCAGGTTGCCGATCGCCGACAGCAGCAGCGCGAGGGTGAACGTCGCCCGCACGCCGAGCCGCAGCCCCAGGCGCGCGCCGCTCATCGAGCACACGAACACCGCGATCGCCATCGGAATGCCGAGCAGCGCGGCGGCCAGCGGGTCACGCCCGGTGACCGACTGCAGGTAGATGCTGGTCAGGTAGCTCAGCGCGGCGAGCGACATCATGCCCGCCATGCTGGCCCCGATCGCCACCCGGAACAGCGGCCGCGTGAACAACGACAGGTCGAGTAGCGGTTCCGCGAGATGACGCTGCCTGCGCACGAACAGCACGAGCAGCCCGACGCCGATCATCGCGATCACCAGCGACACCGCGTCCAGGCCTTCGGCGGCGATGTGTTTGATGCCGTAGATCAACGGCAGGATGCCGCCGATCGACAGCGCGACGCTGGGCAGATCGATCGGCCCCAGGGCCGCGGAGCGATGTTCGGGCAGCAGGATCGGCCCGAAGATCAGCAGGATCGCCAGGACCGGGATGTTGATCAGGAATACCGAACCCCACCAGAAGTGGTGCAGCAGGACGCCGCCGATGATCGGCCCGACCGCCGAACCACCGGCGAAGAACGCGGTCCAGATCCCGATCGCGGTGGCCCGTTGCCGGGTGTCGGGGAACAGGGTGGAGATCAGCGCCAGGCTCGACGGCAGCAGCGTCGCCCCGCCGATGCCCATGAGTACGCGGGCCGCGATGAGGATCGGCGCGGTGGGGGCGAACGCGGCGAGCACCGACGCGACGCCGAAGATGGCGGCGCCGGCGAGCAGGATGTTGCGTCGGCCGATCCGGTCGCCGAGGTTGCCCATGGTGATGAGCAGACCGGCGAGCATGAACCCGTAGATGTCGAGGATCCAGAGTTGTTGCGACGCGGTGGGATCCAGGTCGGCCGTGAGGGTCGGCATGGCAAGGAAGAGCACCGAGATGTCCATCGACACCAGCAGCACCGGCAGCAGCAGCACGCCCAATCCGAGCCATGCGCGGCGTCCACCGGCGACTGCGGTGGGCACCGCCGGTTCCAGCTTCGTCATTCCGACATCCTTCCGAGGTTGTGCGTACGCCGTACGCGCGAGCTGGGTACAGTGTACGCATGAAGCTTGTATTACGAAAACGAGTCATGGGATGACCGAGACGAAGCTCACCCGCACCGCGATCGTCGACGCCGCGATCGCCCTCGCCGACGCCGACGGACTCGACGCGGTATCGATGCGCCGCATCGCCGACCGCCTCGATGTGGGCACCATGTCGCTGTACCGGCACGTGGCGAACAAGGACGAACTCATCGCGGCCATGACCGACGAGATCGCCGCCCGGCACCCCTACCCCGATCCCGCCGGTCGCGGGTGGACGTGGCGCGACCGGGTGCGCATCGCCGCGGAGATCGATTGGGAGCTCTATCAGCAGCATCCGTGGGTGCTGCTCACTTTCGCGGTCCCCCGCTACAGCTTCGGCCCGCAAGGCCTCAACAGCCTGGCATGGCTGGTCGAAGGCCTGCGCGAACTCGACGTGACCGCCCGCGAGGCCACCACGATGGGATTCTCCGTCTGGAACTACATCTCCGGCGCCAGCTTGCCGGTGGTCGGCGGCGCACTGCTCGCCGAGAAGCGCACCGCCACCGACGACACCAACGGACTGCGCGATCTCCTCGAGGGCACACCCTCCTTCCCCGTCCCGCCGGCGCTGGCCGAGCTCGAGGGCGCCGGGGTGAGCGACCTGACCTCCGAGGACCTGCTGTTCCTCGGCCTCGAAGCGCTGTGCGACGGTTTCGCCGCACGGGCCGCCCGTCGCGCTTGACCTCGAGCACCGTTCAGGTTGAACACTGACGTCATGAATGCGATTCAGCTCCACGAGTTCGGTCCCGCCGAGAACCTGCGCTACGCGTCGATGCCGGATCCGGCACCGGGTCCGGGTCAGGTCCGCATCGACGTGGCGGCCTGCGGGGTCCACCTCGTCGACACCGCGTTACGCCGTGGTGAGCCGGGCCCGTACCCGGTACCCGAGCTACCGACGGTCCCCGGCCGCGAGGTCGCCGGAGTCGTGGACCGTGTCGGCGACGGTGTCGACGGTGCCCTGCTCGGTACGCGTGTCGTCGCCCACCTGGGCACCGCACCCGGCGGCTATGCCGAGCTCGCGGTCACCGAAGCCGAACGCCTCCTTGCCGTTGCGGACGGCGTGAGCTTCAGCGCCGCCGTCGCGATGGTCGGCACCGGTCGCACGGCGCTGGGCATTCTCCAGTTCACCGAACTCGATGCCGACAGCATCGCGGTGGTGACCGCGGCGGCCGGCGGGATCGGCACCCTGCTGGTCCAGTACGCCGTCGCCGCGGGCGCCACAGTGGTCGGGCTCGCGGGTGGACCGGACAAGGTGGCGATGGCGCGAGCCAACGGCGCCGATATCGCAGTCGACTACACACTGCCGGATTGGCCGGCGAAGGTACGCGCCCAGCTGGGCGGCCGAGCCGCGACCGTCGTGTTCGACGGCGTCGGCGGGCCGGTCGCCGAAGCCGCCGTAGACCTGCTCGGCCCCGGCGGCGCCCACCTGGTTTTCGGCTGGTCGGCGGGCGCTCCGGCACAGGTGGACACCGCCGCGCGCGGCATCACCTCCGAAACCGTGCTCGGCCCGCCGATGATCCAGCGGGCGGGCGGTGACCTGCGGGTCCTGTCCGAACGCGCCCTGGCCGGCGCGGGCACCGGCTTGTTCCGTCCCGCAGTGACCGAATTCCCACTGGCCGAGGCCGCCACCGCCCACCACGCTCTCGAATCCCGCTCCACCACAGGCAAAGTCGTGTTGATCCCCTGACAGGTCGAGATCATCGGGCTCCGGCGGTGGTGATCCGGCCGGAATCTCCGGTACCCGGGCCTGATGATCAACCGACCAGCTCACCGGTCGTCGGGCGCGTCCCCGAATGTCGGACGACGGGGCGAGGGTCGGTGGTGAAGACTGGACCTATGACCGACGCGCAGCCGCCCGCCGATCGTCGCCTCGCCGCTCAGTCGCTGGCCGCGAACGATCCGACCGGATGGTTCGAACCGCTCTACGCCGAGGCCGCCGCGGGGACCTCGGTGGTTCCGTGGGATCGCGACGTCCCCAATCCCCTGCTGGTCGACTGGCTCCGCACCGCCACCCTGCCTCAGGGAGCGCGGGCCGTGGTGATCGGCTGCGGATACGGTATCGACGCCGAATTCGTTGCCTCCCAAGGTATCCGAACCACGGCCTTCGACATCTCCCCCACCGCGATCCGTGGCGCCCGTGCCCGATTCCCGCATTCCCCCGTCACCTACAAGGTTGCCGACCTCCTCCACCCGCCGCCGACCTGGCTCCACGCCTTCGACCTGGTCGTCGAGTCGATCACCGTTCAATCCCTGCCCCTGGACGTTCGCACCCACGCCATCACCGGTATCCGAGACCTCCTCGCACCCGGCGCGACCCTGCTCGTGATCGCCGACATCAGCCAGACCCCCGCGACCGCCGGCCCGCCCTGGCCGCTCACTCGCGCCGACATCGACTCTTTCACCGCCTCCGACCTGACCCCGGTCCGGGTAGAAACCGTCTCTCGTGCCGACGCCTCAGGTCTGCACCGCTGGCGGGCGGAGTTCCACCGCCCGCCGCGCACCGCCGACTGACACCGGGCGACGCCAGGCAGGAGCGGTCCGCGGGGGCGGCCGAACGCAGACCGAGCGTGCGAATCGCGATCAAGACCAGGCCCAAGGCCGCGTACAGCGTGAGAATATCGCCGTCCCCCAGACGGTAGAGCGCCGAATCGGCGCCTCAGACGCCGGGCGCAGCGTTCTGTACGGGGCGACGCCACGTTGGGACGGTCAGGTAGGTCGCGGCGCGGAGCAACCACTCCACCGGGCCGTACGAATGACCGCGCAGCCACCAGGCGCTGAACGCGAGCTGGGCGGCGAAGGTGAGCAGGGCGATCGCGATGACGCCCAGGGGTGCGATGTCATCGGCGAGGGCTAGGCCGTATCCGGTGTAGACGAGCATCAGCACCACGGATTGCCCGATGTAGTTGGTGGCGGCCATGCGCCCGGCCGGGGCGAGCAGGGCGGTGCAGCGGCCCAGGCGTGCGGACTGCGCGGCGAGCAGGACAGCGGCGACATAGGCGAACGTCATGAACGGGTTCACCAGCATTTGCAGGCCGTGGATCACCGCGGGGGCGTGCCACCAGGTCATCGACTCGGCGAAGGTCATCGCCGAGATCGGAACACCGATGCCGAAGCCGATCACGAGTGCGCGAAAGGACCAGCGGCGCAGCGTATCCGGATCCGCGAACAGGTTGCGTTTGCCCGCCGCCATGCCGATCAGGAACATCGCCAGGCTCGGTATGCCCTGACTGAACCAGATCAGCAACAGGAACACCGGCGCGATGGCCGTCTGCGCGGAGAACGTCGATGCGAAGTCCGCGGTGTAGTCGGCCGATATCGCGGGCAGGTCGACGAGCTCGCCGAAGGCGAGAAGACCGGTACTGCCGGGCAGGAAGCTCCACGCCGACCACGTCGCGTACAGCACCACACCGGTGATCACCGCGGTCCGCGGCCGCAATTTGCGCAGCGCGATGAGGGTCAGGCACAGGAACGCGTACAGGGTGAGGATGTCGCCGATCCACAGCAGGTAGACGTGGACGAGTCCGATCGCCATCAGCGCGGCACACCGCCGCAGCAACCGCCGCACCGGCGAGGCCCCCGCCCGCTGGGCCGCCGCGATCTGCAACGTGAACGAGTACCCGAACAGAAACGCGAACAGCAGGTAGAACCGCCCGGCGAACAGCGCGTCGACGGTGGCCCGTACCAGCAGATCGACGGTGCCGCCGAAGCGCAGTACCGGATCCTCGCGCGTGCCTACCACCGACCACAGCGAGGTCGCCACGACCACGTTGGTGATCAGGATCCCGAACAGGGCGAACCCACGCAGGATGTCGACCTCGGCGATCCGCGATCCGGATCGCACTGCGGGCGAGCGTGTTCCGAGCGCGTCTGCCATGCACCGAGGGTACGCACGCCACCCGGTCACATTCGTCCACCGTGCGAGCTATTTTCAGGCCCTGTCGGAGTGACCCGCTCTCAGCCCTGCGAGGTATTGACAGCCGGGTCCGACCATGGGCATCCCTGAGCCACCCACGCCCGTCACGGTGCCACAATGGAGCACGATCACGCTCGGCAGGGACTCGCAACCACCACGGAGGCGGACATGCAGGCAGTTGTCATCGATGAATTCGGCGAACCGAAGGATGTGCTCACCGCACAGCAGGCGCCCACCCCCGAGCCCGGGGCGGGTGAGGTGCGGATCGCGATGTCGCTGTCGCCGATCCACAACCACGATCTGGCGATCATCCGCGGCGTCTACGGCTATCGGCCGCCGCTGCCCGCGATCCCCGGAACCGAGGCGGCCGGCGTCGTCGACGCGGTCGGCCCCGGTGTCGACGCACTTCAGGTCGGTCAGCGGGTGGCGATCGCCGGCGTCCGTGGCGCCTGGGCGGATTCCTTCGTCGCCCGCGCCGAACAAGCGGTGCCGATGCCGGATTCCGTGCCCGACGAGACCGCCTGCCAGCTGCTCGCCATGCCGCTGAGCGCCCTGATGCTGCTCGACGATCTCCAGGTGCGGGCCGGTGAGTGGATCGTCGTTAACGCCGCCAACGGCGCGGTCGGTCGCCTGCTCAACCTGTTCGCGAAGGAACGCGGAGTGCGGGTGCTGAGCCTGGTCCGCGGCCAGTCGTCGGTGCAGGCGCTGGAAAAGCTCGGCTACGGTCCCGTGCTCGACACCGAATCGGTGGGCTGGCTCGCCACGGGGGCCGACATCACCGGTGGCGAACCGATCGTGCGCGCCGTCGACCAGGTCAGCGGTCCAGCCGCGGGTGATCTGATGGCGCTGCTCGCCCCGCGCGGTGAACTGATCTCCTTCGGCGCGCTGTCAGGCAAACCGCTGATCATCGACACCGGCGCCGTCATCTTCAAACAGGCTGTGGTGAAAGGATTCTGGGGCCAGCAGCGCAGTTCCGACATCGACCGGGCCGACTACGTGCGGTTGATCACCGAACTCGTCACCCTCGCCGCCGACGGCACCCTGCGACTGGATGTCCAGGCCGATTTCGCGCTCGCGCAGGCCGCCGAGGCCGCGGTGGTGTCCGAAACTCCCGGCCGCAACGGCAAAGTGGTCCTGCACGCCGGAACTCGCTGAACGCTCGGCCGGGCGGGTGAACGCGCCACTCGCCCGGCCGAACTCTTTCCGGACTCCCAACAGCAGGCGAAATTTCCGCGATGGGCTGTTCCCGCGCGCCGTCAGCGGGCAGGATTCGCCGCAGGAGCAGCGGCGACGCCGCGCCGCTGCCGAGCAGAGGACTGAGCCGATGACCGCAGCACAGGCCCCCAATCCCGACTTCGCACAGCTGGTCCCCAGCGTCGTGCTGTCCATGCCCGCCGCCGCGCACCTGGGTTTCCACTTCAGCCGGGTCGAGCCCGGCGACGTCGAGATCGTGCAACCACACCGGCGCGAACTCACCCAGCACGACGGCTATTTCCAGGGCGGCGTTCTCGGCTCGCTCGCCGATTTCGCCGCCGGCTCGGCCGCGGGCACGCTGCTGCCCGCAGGCTGGGTGAACATGACCATCGACTACACCGTGAAGATTCTCGCGCCCGCCAAAGGGCCGAACGTGGTCGCCCGCGGCCGGGTGATCAAGCCGGGCGCACTGCTCACGATCGCCGCCGCCGACGTGTTCTCGGTGGAGGAATCCGGCGAAATCCTGTGTGCCACTGCGCTGGTGACGATGCGCAACGTTCGCCTCGCGGCGGCCTGAGCACCGGCGGCGAGCGACCCCATGCCGATCATCACTCTCGACGATGTTCCGATCTCCTATACCGACACCGGCGCTCCCTCGGGCACACCCGACGCCGCCACCGTGGTCTTCGGCCACGGATTGTTGTTCGGTGGCTGGATGTTTCGCGCCCAGCTCGAGGCCCTGCAAGGCGACTACCGGTGCGTCACCCTCGACTGGCGCGGTCAGGGCGATACCCCACCCACGGCCGGCGGCTATGACATGGACACTCTCGCTGCCGACGCGGTGGGGGTGATCCGCGCTCTCGACGCGGGCCCCGTGCACTGGGTCGGACTGTCCATGGGCGGCTTCGTCGGCCAACGACTGGCCGCCAGGCACGGCGAACTCCTGCGATCGCTCACGCTTCTCGACACCAGCGCTCAGGCCGAGGATCCCGCCAAGATCGGCGAATACCACCGGCTGGCCCTGGCGCTGCGCTGGCTCGGCATCCGCCCCATCGCCGGCCGGGTGGCCACGCACCTGTTCGGCCCCTCGTTTCGGGCTTCCGGCACCGGCAAGGAAGTCGTCCGCGAGTGGTCGCGTCGCCTGGCCGGAATCGATCGTATCGGCACCCGCAACGCCGTCCACGGTGTGACCGAACGCGGCGCCGTCGACGGCGAACTCGCGGCGATCACCGTCCCCACCCAGATCATCGTCGGCGCGGACGACGCCGCCACCCCGCTCCCGCATGCCCGCCAGATCGCCGCGCTCATCCCGCATGCCCGGCTCCACACGATCCCCGCGTGCGGTCACTCGAGTTCCCTCGAACAACCGGAGGCCGTCACCGAACTCCTTCGGGATTTCCTGGCATCGGTCGAGTCGAGCACCTCGACGACGGAGCCACGCACCACCTGATCGCGAATTCGTTTTCGTCACAGGGCTTTCCGTGCTTCCGGTGTGTACGGTCGATGCGCGTTCGGCCCGGCGCGGGTACCGTCGATTCGATGGCCGACCTCACCGCTTCCGCCCCTGTCGAGTCCATCGGCGCCGACTTCTTCGACGATCCGCACGCGCAGTACCGCCGGTGGCGCGCCGAGGGCCCCGTCCATCGGGTTCGCTTCCCCGACGATGTCGTGCGCTGGGTGGTCGTCGGCTATCCCGAAGCCAAGATCGCGCTCGCCGACCCGCGCTTGGGCAAGGACGCCGTGCAGATCAACGCGATCCTGCACACCAAGCGCGACACCACGGCGACGGACCCGAATATCGTCGCGCTCCTGAGCCATATGCTCGGCACCGACCCGCCCGCGCACACCCGCCTGCGCAAGCTCGTGAACAAGGCTTTCACCAGCCGCCAGGTCGCCCTGCTGCGACCACGTATCGAGCAGATCACCGCGTCGCTGCTGGATGCCATGGGTGATCGCGACGAGGTCGATCTGATGAACGATTTCGCCAATCCCCTTCCGGTGACGGTGATCTGCGAGCTGCTCGGTGTCGCGTTCGAGGATCGCGCGGATTTCCAAGCCTGGACCAAGGCCCTGGTCACGGTGGTGGGCGAGGGCGAGCAGGACGAGCGTCCCGCCGCGTCGGCCGCGATGGTCGGTTATCTCGCGAAGCTGGTGCGCACCAAGCAGTCCGCACCCGCCGAGGATCTGCTGTCCCAACTGGTCCTCGCGGACGAGGAGGGCGATCGGCTCACCGATCAGGAACTGGTGTCGATGGCGTTCCTGCTGCTGGTCGCGGGCCACGAGACCACGGTGAACCTCATCGGCAACGGCGTCCTCGCCCTGCTCCGCAACCCCGAGCAGTGGCAGGCCCTGCGCGCCGACCCCACCGGTGTCCCCGCCGCGATCGAGGAATTCCTGCGCTTCGACGGCCCCGTCGACATGGCCACCGCCCGCTATACCGCGGAACCGGTCACACTGGGCGACACCGAGATCCCCGCAGGCGAGATCGTCTACGTCGCCCTCTCGGCCGCCAACCGCGACCCCGCCCGCTTCGCCGCCCCCGACACCCTCGCCACCGACACTCCCACCGCCGGCCACCTCGCCTTCGGCCACGGCATCCACTTCTGCGTCGGCGCCCCCTTGGCCCGCGTAGAAGCCGAAATCGCCTTCACCGCACTCCTGCACCGCTACCCCGACCTGACCCTCGCCCCCACCGCCGACCTCCGCTGGCAAACCAGCACACTCATCCGGGGCCTACTCGAGCTACCGGTCCGGCTGCGCTGAGGCCGCTGACCGCCACCACGATGTAGATCGGCGCCCCGGTGGGGCTTTCCACCATCGGCCGATCACCCGGTGACAGCGTCGCCGAACCCCGCCAACGACTGACGACCACGACGAGCACCGATGGTGCGGTTCGTGGGTCGGTGGGGTCGAGATGATTGGACCGATCGACGTTCACTATCGCCCCGGCGCGGGGGCCGTGGCGGGCTCGACACTGGGCCCATGGCACGACTGCAGATCGAAGCGGTGTCGAAGAAGTTCGATGCCGAGTACGCGGTGCGCGAGGTGAGTCTCGACATCGCCGATGGTGAGTTCATGGTGTTGCTGGGGCCCAGTGGCTGCGGCAAGTCCACGTTGTTGCGGATGATCGCGGGGCTGGAGGAGCCGAGCGAGGGGCGGATTCTGGTGGGCGACGTCGACGTGACGGACGCGGCGCCACAGCGGCGGGATCTGGCGATGGTGTTCCAGAGTTACGCGCTGTATCCGCATCTTTCGGTGGCGCGCAATATCGGGTTCCCGTTGCGGGCCCGGCGCAGGCCACGGGCGGAGATCGCGCAGCGGGTCGCCGAGGTGTCGGCGACGCTGGAGATCTCGGCGCTGCTGGAGCGACGCCCGGTCGCCCTGTCCGGCGGACAGCGGCAACGAGTCGCGCTGGCACGCGCCATGGTGCGCGATCCCGGCGCGTTCCTGATGGACGAACCGCTGTCGAACCTCGACGCGAAACTGCGCAGCGCGACCCGCGCCGAACTGATCGCGCTGCACCAGCGCCTCGGCGCGACCTTCCTCTACGTCACCCACGATCAGGTCGAGGCGATGACGATGGCGACGCGCATCGCGCTGCTCAACCAGGGCCGCATCGAACAGTGCGGCACCCCGGAGGAGCTCTACGACCGCCCGCGCTCGACCTTCGTCGCCGGCTTCCTCGGCTCGCCGCCGATGAACCTGTTCCCCGCCGTCGTCACCGCGAGCGACGGCCATATGACGGTGATGGCCGACGGCATCGATGCCGCCCTGGACATTGCCGAGGATTCCGGCGACGCCACCGCCGTCGTCGCCGGAATCCGCCCGGAACGCCTGCGGATCGACGACACCTCGACCGATGTCCGCGGGCGGGTACGGATGGTCGAGAACCTCGGCAGCGAAGAACTCGTGCACCTCGAGTCCGGCCTCTGCGTGCGCGCGGCGCGACCGGCCGGTGTCCGGGTGGGCGAGGACATCGCCTGCCGCGTCGACCCCGCCGACATCCACCTGTTCGACCCCGATACCGGCCTGCGGCTGACGTGGCAAGCGCCCAGCTCCCCCGCGGAACCGGCCGTCGACGCGGCCGCGATCCCCGTCCCCTGATTTCGGCACCACCCCGATGACAAGGATAGAACCACGATGAAACGCACACTGCCCGCGCTGGGCGTGGTGTTCACCGCCGCCCTCGCCCTCACCGGTTGCGGCCTCGGCACCACCGGGTCCACCGACGCCACCACTACCGCGCAGATTCCCGAACTGGCTGCTGACCAACAGGTTTCGATCGTTTTCGAGTCCTACAGCTACGGTGTGGCGGGCGCCTGGACCGACACCTTCAACGCCCTGATCGCCGACTTCGGCGCCAAGCACCCCAATATCAAGGTCACCGCGCAGAAGCCGCAGGGCAACAGCCCCAACCCGGCCACCGACACCGTCTCCAGCATCCAGAACCAGATGGTGGCGGGCACCCCGCCCGACGTCGCCCAGCTCGGCTTCTCCGACCTGGACTTCACCATCCACCAGCTCAAGGCCAAGCCGCTGGACCAGCTGGTCGGCGCACCGGAAGTGAAGCAGAACTTCGACGGCGCCCGCCACGCGTACGCGCCCCGCGCCCGCACCCTCGACGACTGGGACGGCCACACCTACGGCGTTCCGTTCGTCTTCTCCACGCCCGTCCTGTATCTGAACGCGTCGCTGTTCGCCGAGGCCGGTCTCGATCCCGCCAAGCCGCCCACCACCTGGGACGAGGTCACCACCGCCGCGAAAGCGATCGCCGACCGCACCGGCAAGGGCGGGGTCTACATCGACTGCCTGACCAAGACCGCCAAGGACTGGTGCTTCCAGTCGCTGGTGCGCTCCAACGGCGGCCGCGTGATCTCCGAGGATCGCAACACTCTCACCTTCGCCGACGCGCCCGCCGTCGAGGTCACCAAGATGGCGCAGAACCTCGTGAACAGCGGCAGCATGCCCAAGCTCAATCAGAAGCAGGGCTACGAGGCGTTCGGTCGCGGCGAGATCGGCATGATGCTCGAAACCAGCGCGTTGCAAAGCGTTTTCGTCACCGGGTCCAAGGGCAAGTGGGACCTGCGTTCGGCGCCGATGCCCGGTTTCGGCAGCAAAGCCGCCGTCCCGACGAATTCCGGTGCGGGCCTGCACATCCTGTCCAACGACCCCGCGAAACAGCGGGCCGCGTGGGAACTGATCAAGCACCTGACCAGCGAGGATTCCTACAAGAAGATCGCGCAGAACATCGGCTACCTGCCGCTGCGGACCGGCCTGCTCGAGGAAGCGGGTGGGCTGAAGGAATGGGCCGACCAGAACCCGCTGCTGCGCCCGAATGTCGCGCAGCTGGCGAACATGGAGCCGTGGGTGTCGATGCCGGGCAACAACTATCTGCAGATGCGCGACGGCATGATGGACGCCGTCGAGGCCGTCGTGTTCCAGGGCGCCGACCCGCAGTCGACGCTCACCGCCGCCCGCACTGCGGGCACCGAACTCATGCCGAAGTCATGAGCGGGCTGACGATCGTCCAGATCACCGACACCCACCTGCGGCCCGAGGGCGAACTGCTCCACGGTGTCGACACCGCCGCCAATCTGACCGCGGTGCTCGACCGGCTGCGCGAATTCGGGCAGCGCGTCGACGTGCTGATCTTCTCCGGTGATCTCAGCGACAACGGTTCGCCCGAGGCCTACCGGCGGTTGCGGGCCGCGGTCGAGCCCGTCGCGGCCGATCTCGGCGCCGAGATCGTCTACGCGATGGGCAATCACGACGAACGCACCGCCTTCGGCATCGAACTGCTCGGCCGCGACACCGTGGACCCGGATCTCCCACACGACCAGAGTGTCGAGATCGCGGGCGTGCGGATCATCGTGCTGGACAGCACCACACCGTTCCAGCACGACGGCAAGCTCGAGCCGGAGCAGCTGACCTGGCTGGCCGAGCAGCTGCGCACCCCCGCCCCGCACGGCACCGTGCTGGTGGTGCACCATCCGCCGCTGCGTTCCCCGCTGGCCACCCTGGACTTCCTCCGGCTCAAGGACGCCGAGCAGCTGGCCGAGGTCGTGGCGGGCACCGATGTCCGGATGATCCTGTGCGGACACAACCACCTCACCGGCGCCTCGGCGCTGGCCGGGATTCCGGTGTGGATCGGTCCCGCGACGGCCTACCGGGTGGACCCCATGGCACCGGCGGGCAGGCACCGCGGCTTCGTCGGATTCGGATTCAGCCGCGTCGACGTCACGGAGTCGACAGTGCTGGCCACCGCGATCGACGCCGCTCCGGCGCCGAAGGTCTATGACCGGCCGGAGTCGGAGATGCTCGAGCAGATCGCGGCGATCGTCGCCGCGCGGGCGGCGGTGCGGTAGATGTTCGTCATCGATGCGCCGGCGTCGCCGGTACCGCCGGTCGCGGCGACACCGGTGCGCCGGCGCCTCACCCGCCGCCATGTGGCCCGGTTCGTCGCGCCCTACCTCTATCTGAGCCCGGCGCTGTTCCTACTGGTGGTGTGGACCTATCAACCGCTGGTGCAGGCCCTGCAGCTGTCCACCTACTCGTGGAACCTGCTGCCGACCGCGCCGATGACACCGGTGGGCACCACGAATTACGAACGGCTGCTGGACCTTCCGGCGTTCTGGGGCGCCCTCGGTCGCACCGGGACACTGATCCTGGGCCTGTTGCCGTTCACGGTGGTGCTGCCGGTCGTGATCGCGATGGCGAGCAGACGGGTCACCGGTCGGGCACGCACGATCTATCAGGCACTGGTGTTCGCGCCGTTCCTGGTCGCGCCGGTCGCGGCGGCGGCGGTGTGGCGCTGGTTGCTGCATCCGGGGACGGGCTTCCTCGCCCAGGTGACCGGTTCGGACCGCAACTGGGTGTACGAGACCGCGACCGCGCAGGGCGTGATCATCGCGATCACCGCCTGGCACCTGATCGGCTTCGCGGTGCTCGTGGTGTGGGCGGGCCTGGCCGGAATCAGCGGTGACTACGACGAAGCGGCCAGGGTCGACGGCGCCTCCCCCGGTCAGATCCGGCGCTGGATCACCCTGCCGCTGCTCTCGCCCACCGTGCTGTTCCTCGTCCTCACAACCGTGTTGCTCAGTCCCACACTGACTTTCCCGCTCATCGACTCGATGACCCAGGGCGGTCCCGCGCAGGCCACCACCAATATCTACTACCTGCTCTGGGATTACGCCTTCCACAGTTTCGACGCCGGTTTGAGCGCCGCGGCCGGTGTGCTGCTGTTCTTCGGCTTCGGTCTGGTGGCCGCGCTGCTGGTCTGGATCTCGGAAAAGGTTGCTGTCCATGACGATTGAACGACTGCGCGGGGCGGGCAGCCACCTGCTGCTCGCCGCCACGGCGCTGGTGTGCGTGTTCCCGATCTACTGGCTGTTCGCGACGTCGCTGCGCAGACCCGAGGACGTCACCTCGCTGTCGCCGATCCCGTGGCCCCTGTCGACGGCCAACTATCTCGACGCGGCGCAGAAGGTCGACATCGCCGGTCTGATCGCCAACACGTTCTTCGTCGCGGTGCTCTCGGCGGCGGGCCAGCTGCTCATCGCGTTGCTGGCGTCGTACGCGTTCGCCATCTACACCTTCCCGCTGCAGAAGCTGCTGTATCTGGCGTTCGTCGGGGTGTGGCTGGTGCCGTTCCAGGTGACGATGCTGCCCAACTACATCCTGCTCAACCAGCTGGGCCTGATCAACACCCTGATCGGCGTCGTGCTGCCGACGCTGTGCTCGGCGCTGGCGGTGCTGCTGTTGCGCCAGCACATGTCGGCGTTCCCGAAAGAGCTCATCGCCGCCGCGAAGATCGACGGGCGCTCGTCGTGGTCGATCCTGTGGACCGTGGTGGTCCCGAACCTGCGACCCGCGCTCGCCGCGCTCGGCATCCTGCTGTTCATCAACGCGTGGAACGAGTACTTCTGGCCCGCGGTCGTGCTGCGTCAGTCCAACAGTGTGCTGCAGCTGGGACTGCGTAGTTTCATGGGCACCGAAGGCGATCAGTGGGGGCCGATGATGGCGCTGGCGGGTCTGGCCTGCCTGCCGGTGCTGCTGCTGTATCTGGTGCTGCAGCGCCACATCGTCAATGCGTTCGTGCGGTCGGGACTGAAATGAACGACGACTTCACGCCGTCAAGACCTGGTCGTCGGCCAGGGCAGGTGCCGTGGACGCGAGGCAATCCAGAAACATCGCCACCGCCGGATTCTGTTCGTCGGCCCGCCACACCACGTGCAGATCCAGGGTCGGGACCGGATCGACCAGTTTCACCGCCACCGGGTCGGTGTCCGAGGACCCCATACCCGCCGACACCGCCCGTGGCAGCGAGGCGAATCCGACCAGTGGGCGCACCGAGACGATGTGGGCGGTGGCGCCCGGATCGTCGGCGATCTGGGTGATGTTCAGCGAGATCCGGGTCTGCGCGGCCGACCGCAGGATCGCGTCGTACATCGCCGGACACTGTT
This sequence comes from Nocardia sp. NPDC055050, assembly GCF_053608345.1. Lineage (NCBI taxonomy): Bacteria > Bacillati > Actinomycetota > Actinomycetes > Mycobacteriales > Nocardiaceae > Nocardia > Nocardia sp. NPDC055050. Next base: position 17,375 of record NZ_JBSGVG010000006.1, on the reverse strand, counting down.
CACGGGCGAACAGCACGCAGTCCTGGTCCCGCAGTTCGGCGAACGGCACGTGCGAGCGGTGGGCCCAGCGGTGCTGCCGGCCGACCACCGCCACCAGCGGAATCCGGTGCAGCAGCCGCCGATACCGGAAGTCGGCGGTGCTGGGGTGGCCGTAGACCATGGCCAGGTCGAGGGATCCGTCGGCCAGGGCGGCCAGCTGCGGCCCGGTTCGCTTCTCCCACAGCGACACCGAGATGCCGGGGTGGCGGTCGGTGAGCTGGGCCAGCGCGTCGGGCAGGATGTGCTTGCTGGCGGGCAGGTTGTAGCCGACGTTCAGGCTACCGGCGCGACCGGCGGCGGTCGCCTTCGCGGCCTGGGCGGCCCGGTCGAGCTGGGCGATGATCTGGCGGGCCTGCAGCTCGAACTCCCGGCCCGCCGGCGTCAGCCGCACCTCGTGTGAATTGCGCGCGACCAGCTGCACTTCCAGGGATTTCTCCAGCTTCTGCAACTGAGCGCTCAGGCTCGGCTGCGTCAGATGCAGGCGCTGCGCCGCCCGTCCGAAATGCAGTTCCTCGGCGAGCGCGATGAACGAGACGAGATGACGGAATTCCATGATGGCGGCTCCTGAAGTCGAACAGTCCCACGCTAGCGGCAGCGAACAACCTCCCGATGAATCCCGGACGCCCGGCAATGACCCTGCGCATTGCCGGGCGGTGAAGATCAGGAATTCGGGCCGTTCACCACGGCGTAGGCGAATCCGTCCCACCCTTTCGCGCCGACGGTCTGGATGACGGTCGCGTCGACACTCGGTTCGGCGGCGAGCAATTCGATCAGGTCGCGGCTCGCTCGGGCATTGGGATCCTCGGTCTGCTCGTCGGCCACCGCGCCCGCGCGCACCACGTTGTCGACGATGATCACCGAGCCCGGGTGGGTCAGGCGCAGCGCCCACTGCACGTAGTTGGAGTTGTTGACCTTGTCGGCGTCGATGAAGACCAGGTCGAACGGTTCGGTCAGATCCTCGGCGACACCGGGCAGGGTGTCGAGGGCCGCGCCCACCAGAATCTCGACGCGCTCCCCCACGCCGGCGCGGTCGAGGTTCTCGCGCGCGACCTTGGCGTGGCGGGGTTCGAATTCGAGGGTGACGACGAGACCGCCGTCACCGACCGCGCGCGCCAGCCACTCGGTGCTGTATCCGCCGAGGGTGCCGATCTCGAGGACCCGGCGCGCTTTCGCGGTGCGGGCCAACAGGTTCAGCAGTTTGCCCTGGGGCGGGGAGACGTCGATGGCGGGCAGCCCCGCGTCGGCGTTGGCGGTGAGTGCGGGCGCTCCCTCGTCACCGACGAGCGTGGTGACGAGGTAGCTGTCGACATCGGCCCAATCGTTGATCGTCATAGACGCAGTCTGCCACCGAGCGGGGGTCGGCACCGGCTCCTCGGCCGCTACTTCGCGGTCTCGACCTCGGTCACGCCCTGGATGATCTTCACCGCGCTCTGCGCCAGCATCTTCGTATCGATCAGCGCCTGTGCCAGTTTCACCAGCATCTGCGAGACCGTCACCGTGGCCAGCGAGATGTCGAGCAGCGCCCTGGCGATGAGCGCGGGGGTGGCAGTTCCGGCGGAGGCGATGAGCAGCGCGGTCATCTCGGCGAGCATGCCGGCGAGATTGCTCAGGATCTCGACCACGATCTCGCGCACTGTCTCGACGATGCCCTTCATCGCCGCGTTGCACTCCGACAGCACCTCGGCGACGGCTGCCTTCTCGGCGATCTTGCCGGTCAGCTCGGTCGCCTTGGCCACGTAGGCTTCGGCCGCGGCACCTGCCCATTCACCGATTCCGGTGTCGAGCGCGGTCGCCCACTCCTGCGCGGTGGTCGTCAGACTCTCGGCGATCGCCTTCCACGAATCCGAATACGCCTGGACCATATCCGGGCTGCCGGTGATCGATTCCAGTGATTTGCGCACCGGTTCGACGTGTTCGAGCATCCAGCTCATCAGTTGCGAACCGAGGAAGTTGAACGGGTCGAACTTCGCCAGCGTGGAGGTGCCCTTGATCGCCTTGCCGAACATCGTCGCCGCCGACGCCCAATCACCCGCGGTACCGGCCGCTTTGGAGATGGCGTCGACCTTGGTCATGATCGACCCGTCGCCGGTCATCGCGTTGTAGAGGCCGAGGCCGTTCTCCCAGGTGTCACCCTGGAGTGTGCCCTTCATGATGCCCGCGTCGGGTTCCTCCCCACCCGTCGGCCGGCCCACATTGCTGAACAGGAAGTTGTTCTCCTGGTAATAGGTGTCCCGATAGTCGACGCCGTCTTGGAGCAGGTCGTTCTCGGGAGCTTCGCCGTCGTCGAAGGTGCTCACCGTGCCGGGCAGGACGGTGTGCTCGTTGAGGAACGTGCCCGCCGCGTTGGGTCCGTCGGCCATGGTCAGACGTTCCTTTCGATCTCGGCGGTCTTGCCCGTGAGATCGCCCGCCCGGGTGGTGTCACACGTTTCGAAGGTGTCGGCGGCGGTGCGGAGTTTGCCCGGCATCTCCGCGGCCAGGGTGTCGAGCTGCGCCAGTGCCTCGGTGATGTCGTCGTGGAGCGAGTTGAGGGTGCTCACCGCGTACGGCTTCACGAGCAGGCCGTAGCCGTCGTCGGCGTGGGCGAGATAGTTCGCCGCCTCGAGCGCCTTGGCGACCCCGCCGGACACGCCGTCCACCGAGCAGGCCTGTGACCTGATCGCCTCCAGATTCACATTCACCAGACTGGTCACGCAGAATCCCTCCTCCGGCGAACTCGGTCGAGTCCGCAGCTCTCGATCTAGTTGGACGCGCCCCAGCCCCGTTCGGTTCCCTCGAATGTGTGCCGGGTTGTAGCGGTGGCTACTGCAACCAGGATTTGCGCTGGTAGAACATGTCCTCGTCGGACGGCTCCTCGGGCGCGACAACCCGATCACGGTCGGGTTTGCGAGTGGCGGGAGCCTCGGGCGCGGCCGGCCACGATGCGGCGGGGGCGGCCGGAGCGGCGGGCGGCGACGACGGCGGGACGGGCGCCGACGCGGTCGGGTCCAGGTCGGGGAACCGGTCGCTGTACTGGCCGACGATCGCCTCCCCGGCCTCGTCGGTGCCGACCGTGTCATGGACCAGGCCGGTGACCTGGTCACGCAGGCGCGCCTGGGCGCGATGCGTGCAGGCCATGAGCTCGGCCGCCACGGCGGTGGGATCCATGCCGCGCACGGCGGCCGCCAAAGTGATCGCGGTGGTCGAACCGTTGGCGTCCACGGTGACGCTGATCCGGCCGTCGGCCGAGGTATCGGTGACGCTCACCGCGGTCATCTTGGCGTGCAGCTCCTGGTAGCGCTGCGCCTTCTGTTCCAGGTCCTCCGCCCAGCGCGACAGGTCCGCGGCGGCGTTGTTCAGGTCGTCCATGCTGTGTTCCCCTCCCGCCGGGGTCCCCGGCGCTGTGCGGCGGAAGGCGTGCCGAAACCCGCCCCGCTCGGATCGCGACGAGCCTAATGGACACAGCCGCGACAGCGTTCATCAGCCCGGCACGGACGCAGCGAAGACGGCGGTCAGAAAAGGAAGTAGCGCTGGGCCATCGGGAGTTCGGTGGCGGGTTCCTCTGCCCAGACTTCGCCGTCGATGCGGACAGTGAAGGTATCGGGGTCTACTTCGATGTGGGGCATGGCGTCGTTGTGGGGCATGTCGGCCTTGGTGACGCGGCGAGCGTTCTTCACCGGCACCAGCTTTCGGCGCACGTTCAGACGGTTCGCGAGGCCGTCGTCGATGGCCTGTTCGGAGACGAAGTGCAGGGAGGTCGCCGCGGCGGCCGGGGCCGCGGCGCCGAACATGGGGCGTGGAAGCACGGGCTGCGGGGTGGGGATGGAGGCGTTGGCGTCGCCCATCGCGGCCCAGGCGATCATGCCGCCCTTGAGGACCGCGTGCGGCCGGACACCGAAGAACGCCGGTTCCCACAGCACCAGGTCGGCGAGCTTACCGACCTCGATCGAGCCGATCTCGTCGTCGAGTCCGTGCGAAACCGCCGGGCAGATCGTGTATTTGGCGATGTAGCGCTGCACGCGGGCGTTGTCGGCCGCGCCGTCACCGGGCAGGGCGCCACGGCGGCGTTTCATCACGTGCGCGGTCTGCCAGGTGCGCATCACCACTTCACCGATCCGGCCCATCGCCTGGGAGTCCGAGCCGATCATGGAGATGGCGCCCAGATCGTGCAGGAGGTCTTCGGCGGCGATGGTGGACGGGCGGATCCGCGATTCGGCGAAGGCCAGGTCCTCGGGGATCGACGGGCTCAGGTGATGACACACCATCAGCATGTCGAGGTGCTCGTCGAGGGTGTTGACGGTGTGCGGCCGGGTGGGGTTGGTGGAGCTGGGCAGCACATTGAGATGGGAAGCGACAGTGATGATGTCGGGCGCGTGGCCGCCACCCGCGCCCTCGGTGTGGTAGGCGTGGATGCCGCGGCCCGCGATGGCGGCGAGGGTGTCCTCGACGAAACCGGCCTCGTTCAGCGTGTCCGAGTGCAGTGCCACCTGCACGCCCGCCGCGTCGGCGACGGTGAGGCAGGCATCGATCGCGGCCGGGGTGGAGCCCCAGTCCTCGTGCAGTTTGAAACCCGATGCGCCGCCACGCAATTGCTCCCACATCGATTCCTGGCTCACCGTGTTGCCCTTGCCGAGCAGCACGATGTTCATCGGCCAGTGGTCCAGGGATTCCAGCATCCGCGCCAGGTGCCAGGAGCCCGGTGTCACGGTGGTGGCCTTGGAACCCTCGGCGGGGCCGGTGCCGCCGCCGATGAGCGTGGTGATGCCGCCACCGAGCGCCTCGTCCATCAGCTGCGGACAGATGAAGTGGACGTGGCAGTCGATGGCGCCCGCGGTGAGAATGCGGCCGTTGCCCGCGATGATCTCGGTCGACGGGCCGACAACGAGATCGCGGTGCACGCCCGACATCGTGTCGGGGTTGCCCGCCTTGCCGATACCGCAGATCCGGCCGTCGCGAATGCCCACGTCGGCCTTGATGATGCCCCAGTGGTCGATGATCACGACACCGGTGATGACGGTGTCGGGGGCGCCGTCGGCGCGGGTCGCGCGTGACTGACCCATCGACTCGCGCAGCACCTTGCCGCCGCCGAACACCGCTTCCTCACCGGCGAGTCCCGGTCCGCCACTGCGGTCTTCGGTGATCTCGACGATCAGGTCGGTGTCGGCCAGGCGAATACGGTCGCCGGCGGTCGGCCCGAACAGTTCGGCGTAGCGGGCGCGGCTCAGTTCGGTCATCGGCTCTCTCCCGGACGTCGCGGCGAGAGGCTTGCCGCGCGATGGTTGTCGGTCACCTCAGGCATCCAGGTGCCCGGGCGGGTTCGTGCTGATGCCGTATACCTCGCGGGTACCACCGAGCGGAACCAGCGAAATCCACTGCGGCAGACCGGGTTCGAATCGAACGGCGGTGCCTGCCGGGATATCGAGCCGGTGCCCGTGGGCGGCTTCGCGATCGAACTCCAGCGCGGCGTTGGACTGCGGGAAGTGCACGTGGCTGCCCACCTGAACGGGGCGGTCGCCGGTATTGACCACCTCGAGCTCGACGCGTACCGCGCCCGCGTTCAGTTCGATCGTGCCCTCGGCACAGAGGTATTCGCCGGGAATCATGGGTCTCGCCTATCCGATCGGGTGGTGCACGGTGACGAGCTTGGTGCCATCGGGAAACGTCGCCTCGACCTGCACGTCGTGAATCATCTCCGGCACCCCCTCCATCACATCCTCGCGGGTGAGCACCGATCGCCCCGACGACATCAGTTCCGCCACGGTCCGCCCGTCCCGTGCTCCCTCGAGCACGTGATCGGTGATCAACGCGATCGACTCCGGATGGTTCAGCTTCAACCCCCGCGCCTGCCTGCGGCGCGCCAGCTCGGCCGCATAGCTCAGCAGCAGCCGTTCCTGCTCGTGCGGCGACAGGCGCATACGTTCTCTCCTCGGCGGGTCGTGGTCGGTGAGCGACATTCTGGCACGTCGCCCGGCTGCGCGGCGACCGCCGCCGAGCGCGACCGGGGACGACCCCGAGGCGATTAACGAGATGTTAACGATGGGTCCGGGATCGGCCCGGGAACAGCCAACTCACCGGCCGAGCGGCGGGTGCGCCTGTGCCACGGATCGCCGCGCCACGAATATCACTGGAGCACACCACGACGCGCCCGTACCGTCACACCCATGAACGAGTGGACCGGCCTGCTCAACGTGGTCGACGTGGAAGCCACCTGCTGGGCGGGCGACCCGCCCGCCGGACAGGTCAACGAGATCATCGAGATCGGGATCACGGTGGTCGATCTCGCCACCCGGACCAGGGTGAGCAAACACGACATCATCGTGCGCCCGACCAGGTCCACGGTGAGCGATTTCTGTACCGAGCTCACCACCCTCACCCAGCAGCAGGTCGACAAGGGTGTCGAGTTCGGTGAGGCGTGCCGCCGGCTGGCCGACGAGTTCGCGGCAGGCGAGCGGCCGTGGGCGAGTTGGGGCGATTACGACCGCAAACAGTTCCGCGCCCAGTGCGCGACCACCGGCGTCGACTACCCCTTCGGCCCCGAGCACACCAACGCCAAACAAGTCTTCACCGAGTCCTACGACCTGCGACGACGCCCCGGCATGGACCACGCGCTCCGGATCGCCGACATCCCCCTCGAAGGCACCCATCACCGCGGTGACGACGACGCGTGGAACATCAGCGCGCTGGTCGTCGAGGTACTCGGCCGCGGCGGTTGGCGGATCACCACCATCGACCGATCCGAGGGCTACAGCCTCCGGAACTCGCGGATCACAGCCGAGCCAGCACTCTCACCGTTTCGTCGAAAAGCTTGATAGCCGCCGCGGAGTCGAAGGCAGGCCCCGCGGTGTCGAGCCGTGCGCCCTGCACGATCGCGACCAGTGGCTCCGTCGGCGGTTCATCCAGGACGCCCAGGATCGGACCGACCGCTTGATCGATCGATTGCGCTGTCGCGCGCATCGCCTCGACCCTCACTGCCATCTCCGCGTCATAGTCGCCCGACAGGCCGGTATCGACCACACCGGGGTGCAGCAGGACATAGCGCACGCGCGTCGCGGACGATCGGCGCGCGAACTCGATACCCAGTAGATCGTTGAGCTGTCCACCCTGGGACAGGGCACGCAACCCGTGGTAGTCACGCTCGAAACCCCAATCGTCCCAGCGGATCTCCTCGGTCCCGCTGCCTGGCCCCGCCACGTTCAAGACGACCGGGTCGACCGCGGAGTCGAACAGATCGATCAGTTCGTAGCTCAGCACGAAGCGACTCAGGTAGAACAAGGCGAAGGTGTATTCGAACCCCTCCACCGTGACCAGCCGCTCGGAGCGATAGTGCCGCGCGCACAGCACGAGGGCATCGAGTCGGGTGAAGTGGGCGCGCACGGACTCGATCGCGGTGCGCGTCTCGGCGATCGAACTCAGGTCCGCCCGCACGAAATGCGCACGTCGGTCCGCGCCGATGGCCGCCGCCGCGGCGAGGAGGTCCGCGCCCTTCGCCGGATCGCGCCCGATCACCACGACGGCATCGCCCTTGGCGAGTCGGTCCAGTGCGACCGCCCGCCCCAACCCGTCTGTCCCGCCCGCGACTACAACGTGCTTCACAAAGACCGATGTTATCGATCCCGGTACGCCGATGCCACCGGACTCGTACAGAAAGCTGAACTCACAGGTTCAGACCGGAACGACGCCGAACCCGGCACGGCCGGGGGCTCCCATGGACCGCTAGGCGGCGAGGTTCTGGAGGCGGACCTGGCCGCGGGCGACGGTGCGGCCTTCCGCGTCGGTGATGACGACGACCCAGAGCTGCTGGCTGCGGCCACGGTGGATGGGGGTGGCCTCGCCGGTGAGGACGCCCTCGCGGACCGCACGCAGGAAGTCGGTGTTGTTGTTGACGCCGACGACCGAACCACGCTCGCCGAACCAGACGCCGCCGCCGACGCTCGCGAGAGTTTCGATGATGGTGCAGTAGACGCCACCGTTCTGGATACCCGCGGGCTGATGCAGTTCGGGACGCACCTGCCATTCACCGCGGACCCGGTCGGGGCTGACCTCGGTGTAGCGCAGGCCGATGAGGTCGGTGAAGGTGCCTTCGCTGGCCTTGGTCATCAACTCGGGGGTGACATCGGCCAGGGACAGGGGCGTTTCGCTCATACCGTCCGGTTTACACCATCCGAAACGGCGCTCAACAGCCGGTAAGACGTAGCGGCGGGCTCCGTCTCGAAAACGGAGCCCGCCGCGGCAGGATGGCGGAGTCGACCGCAGCCCTCGGGACCACCGGCTCATCCGTACGCCGAGATCAGCGTAGGTCAGGCTTACCTAAGTCGTCAAGTGCTCGCCGATTTGTCTCATTAATGTCTCATAATTCGTCTCACAATTAGTCTTTGAGATACCGATACACGGTTGCTCGCGAGACGCCGAGCGTGGCGGCGATCTCCGCGGCGCTGCGGTGCTCTACCCGGCTCATCCTGCGCGCCGCGGCTACTCCCGCTTCGTCGAGCAGTGCGGGCCTACCACGGTGCACCGCAGCAGCATTCATGTCGTCGGGGTACAGCAGATCCACCCCGGCCAGCACTTCCGCACGCAGAGCCGTCGGCGATTCGTCCGCGAACAACACCACCGGGTCGCTGAGCACGCCCAATGCCTGCACGGCGCGCACGCGATCGGACAGCGTCGGATTCGGTCCCGCTACCAGCACATTCGCGGCCAATACCAAGTCGCGGAACCGTTCGAAGATGCTGCCCGACGCGGCGAGCGCGAGATCGTTGACGTTGAGGCGCAGCAGATATCGATGCTCGATGTAGACCTCGAGAATGCCTTCGAGCGCCTGCCTGCGGGCGACCCGCGGATCGGGGTCGGCCGCTGCGGCCAAGGCGGCGGCGAGGGCGACGAGCAGCGGCTCGGCCAGTCCGGCGAGAATGTCGTACTTGCTCGGAAAGTGGTAGAGGACACCAGCCTTGGAGATGTCGAGCTGGTCGGCGATCGCCCGCACCGTCGTGCGGTGGTAACCGTGCGCGCTGAACAGATCCATCGCGACGGCAAGAATGCGCTCCCTGGTGCCGACCGCTGCGTCATCACTCATCGGCGCATTCTATCCCTTGACTGACCATCGGTCAGGAGCCTACGGTGAAAACTGACCAACGGTCAGTCACTGAGGAGTCGTCATGTCGACCAATTCCCGCATTCTCATCTCCGGCGCCAGCATCGCCGGGCCCACTCTCGCCTACTGGCTCGTCCGCCAGGGGTTCCGTCCCACCGTCGTCGAACAGGCTCCGGAGCTGCGCGCGGGCGGCAACGGCGTCGATCTGCGCGGCGCCGCGGTCGGTATCGCCGAATCCATGGGGGTGCTGCCCGCGTTGCGCGACCTCGCCACCGATATCCGGGCGCTCACCTTCGTCGATGCCCAGGGACGACGAGTCGCCGGTATGCCGACCAGCACCTTCGACGAGCCCGGCGATATCGAGGTGATGCGCGGCGACCTCGCCCGCGTTCTCTACGACGCCACCGCGCACGATGTCGACTACCGCTTCGGCGACACCGTCGACACCATCACCCAGGACGGCGACACGGTCCAGGTGAGTTTCGCCGGTGGCACCAGCGCGGAATTCGACCTGGTCGTCGGCGCCGACGGATTGCATTCGCGCGTGCGCAATCTCGCGGTGCTGAGCGAGGCCGAGGCGGCGCACCCGCTCGGCATCGGCTTCGCGACCGCCACGGTGGATGTGAGCTTCGGCGCGCGGCGAGAGGTGACGCTGCACAATACGGCGGGCCGCGTCGCCGGGGTGTATCGATCCGGCAATCACCGAGACGCGCAAGCGTTCTTCGCGTTCCGCACATCGCGCGAGTTCGACTTCCCGCGCGACCGGGAATCACAGATCCAGCTGTTGCGCGAGCAATTCGCCACCGCCGGCTGGGAAATCCCCACTCTGCTCGACACCGCCACCGCCGATCCGACGTTCTATCTCGACGCGATGACACAGATCCGGATGCCGACCTGGTCGCACGGCCGCGTCGGCTTGGTCGGCGATGCCGCCTACTGCGCCACCGCGTTCTCGGGTTCGGGCGCCGCCCTCGCCATCGAAGGCGCGCATCTTCTCGCCACCGCCCTCGCCGAGAGCGACGGCCACACCGCTGCCTTCGCTCGCTACGAACACGCCTTCCGCCCGATCGTCCGCACTCGCCAGCGCTCGGTCGGCACCGGCAGCGCCATGCTCGTCCCCGCCACGAACACCCGGATCTGGCTGCGCAACCAGCTCACCCGGCTGATGGTGTTGCCACCGTTGGCCGCCCGTGTGTTCCGGGCGGACCCTCCCGCGGCGGCCCCGGTAGATCCGCTGCGGCGCGTGACGCGCCGGTAGCCCGGCCCTGGGCTTGCTCAACACGATCGTAATACTCCATGATCGCTGTACCTCTATGTTTCCGAGGCTTGTGTCGATGGTGAAAGCTCATGTTCTGGGCGTACGACGACCAGGGGTGGGCGCGGCGAGAGAGGCAAGATTTCGTGAGTAGTAGTCGTATTCCCCGATGGGCCGTGCAGGCGGTGATGTGCGCGGCGGTGGTCGGGGCCGCGGTCACAGCACCTGTTCAGGCCGAACCACTGTGGCCCGGCGGGCCCGATGTGCCCGGCGTGCCCGCCATCATTCCCGCCCCGCCGCCGGAGCCCGTGGTGGCTCCGTGCAGCGAGAAAGCCCGTGCGTGCCTGCAGTTGTCGACCAACAACGCGTGGTTGATGGACAACGGCAAGGTCACCTTCGGGCCGAGCCCGATGTCACACGGCCGCCCCGGTTACGAAACGCCGCCCGGAGTCTTCAAGGTGGCCTTCAAGAAGCCGTTCCACTGGAGCACGCTGCACAACGCCCCCATGGAGTACGCGGTCTTCTTCAACGGTGACATCGCCTACCACATCGGACCCACCGAGGAGCAGTCCCACGGCTGCATCCGCCTGACCCCGGAAGGCGCCAAGGCGCATTACGAGTGGCTGGAACCGGGCGACATCGTCGAAGTCGTTCCCTGAGTTCTGCGTCGTGACAAGGGGAGGCCGGTCAGTCGCCGGCCTCCCCTTGTCACGTCACCGACGTGGTCAGGGCGTCGAAGAGCCAGAGTTGGGTGGTGCCGGACGTGGCGGTTTCGCCGGTGAGAGTTGTTGTGAGGTGCCAGTATCGGCGGACTGGGTGGTCTGCGCCCGCGGCGTCGACGAGGAGTTGGCGGCGGAACGACGGGGTGTCGTGGCGGTCGCGGGCGGTGGCGTGGATCGCGACGTAATGGTCCAGTTCAGGGCCGGAGTGGGGTGGGTGGCCCGCGGTGACGAGGGGCGCGACCGCGACGCAGGCATCGGCTACGTCGAACAGGAGGCGCCGTTCGTCGCGGATGCCGGGGGTGCTGCGGTGCCGGATGGTGTCGTACACGGCGGTGGCGATATCCGGATTCGAGGCCACGGCAATCAGTTCCGCGTAGGCGAGGAGGTGTTCGGGGTGGGCGCCGGGTGCCAGTTCGGGGACGTTCATTCTCAGGAAACCGTCGATGGCCGCGGCCGGTAGCGGGGTGAGTTGGCGGCGCCAGAACGTGACGAGGACATCGTGGGCCGCTCGCGGATCGACCACGGCGGCAAGCAGATTCAGGCGTTCGTCATGCCGGTCGGGAGCGGCCGATTCGACGGCGCGCAGGAGCGCCCGACGACGATTCAACGCGTCGAGTTCGTCGTCGACGGCGACGCGTTCGGCCGCGATCACCTCGGCGAGCGAGCGAGTGCCGTCGAGCACGTCCTCGATCGCCGCCAGTCCGATGCCGAAGGAGCGCAGCCGGCGTAGCAGCACCAGCCGGTCGACCGCGCCGGGTTCGAACACTCGGTGGCCGGTGGGGGTGCGCGCCGCGTCCAGCAGGCCCGCGTCGCAGTAGTACCGGACCGTTCGCACCGCGACGCCGGTCCTGGTGGCGAGCTCGCCGATCGTCAGATATGTGATGTGAGTCACTTTCGCTGGCACCTCCACCTCGGTGGAACTCCTACGGTACCGAGGACGCCCACGCGAAGGAGAACCGACGATGACCCGACCGGACACGAGGAACGACACGATCTGGCAGGCGGTGGCCGACGAACGCACCACCCTGGTCGAATTGCTGCGCGGCCTGCCCGCATCGGCGTGGGACACCGCGTCCCTGTGCGAGGGGTGGCGGATTCGGGATGTTGTGGCGCACCTGGTGCTGGCCACCCGCGTCACGGTCGCGGCCTTGCTGGTGAACCTGATCCGCGCGCGCGGCAACACCGACCGCCTCATCCATGACACCGCTGTCCGCCACGCCGACCGGACACCGACCGCCGAGTTGCTCGCCGAACTGCGCGCCACGATCGACTCCAGGGCCATCCCGATCGGCACCACACCGGTCGATCGGCTGATGGATCTGCTGGTGCACGGGCAGGACATCGCCGTCCCGCTCGGCATCGACCGGGTGATGCCACCTGCGCCAGCGCAACTCGCACTGGACCGGGTATGGACGATGGGCGCCCCTTTCCACGCGCAGAATCGGCTGGCCGGATACTCGTTGCGAGCCACCGACAGCTCCTGGACCGCGGGCAACGGCGCACCGATCACCGGCACGGCGGCAGAACTACTGATGGTGGTCACCGGCCGCACCTCCCCCGATGAACGAGTCGACCGGCGGTAACCGCCGACGCGCAACTCCGGAATCCCCGACAGATTTCACGTAATACTCTGCAGGGCAATGGATACAGCGATCCGCAGCACCCGGCGAACTGGGGCTGCGGATCGCTCTCGGTCGACGAGATCGCGCGACCGTCAGACAGCGACGGTGGGTCGCTCGGCGACACCGCCTGCCGCCGAAACCTCCTTTGTCTCCACATTTTCCGGCACCGAGGTCGCCCCGGCCGGGATCCGGCGCAGCAACGCCACCGCCAGCACCGCACCGGCGGCCGAGAGCACAGCAGCGGTCCACGCGGCGGCGTTCAGTCCGTTGGTGAACGCTTCCCGAGCAGCCAGTACGAGCGAATCGGCGAGGTCGGCGGGCAGCGACTCGGCCGAACTCAGCGCTGCCGGAAGGGTTTCCGAGGCGGCTCCCTCCGCCTCGGACATGTCGGCGCGGTAGATGGCCGCGCCCACGCTGCCGAGCAGCGCGACGCCCAATGCCACGCCCAGGTCGCTGGCGGTGCTGTTCACGGCCGAGGCCGCGCCTGCCTTCTCCGCCGGGGCCGCACCGATGACCAGGCCCGGGATCAGTGCCATCGCCGGGGCGATGCCCGGGTAGAGGACGTAGAAACCCACGATGAGCAGCGGTAGCCCGGCAACACTATCGACCTGGGTGAGCACCAGGTAGCCGACCGCCGAGACCGCCAGGCCCGCGGCGATGAGAGAGGCGGGACGAATGCGGCGAGCGAGCGCGGGGGTGACGGTGGAAACGATGACCAGGCCGATGGCGGCGGGCAGAATCCACAGCCCCGCCTGCAGCGGCGACTGGGCCGCGACCAACTGCAAGTACTGGGTGAACAGCAGGTATACCCCGCCCAGGGCGACGGCGGCCAGCATGTACACGCCGAGCGACCCACTGAACGTGCGATTCGCGAACAGTCGCACGTCGAGCAGCGGATCGGCCAGGCGCAGCTGCCTGCGGACGAAGACCACCGCGAACACCACACCGGCGAGCAGCGTGAGCAGCGATTCGGCGGCGAATCCGGTCTCGGCCAGCTTCTTCACGCCGTAGACGAACGGCAGCAGCGCGGCCAGCGACAACGCGACACTGATCGGATCGAGTCGACCCGCGCTCGGCGCACGGTATTCGGGAATCAGCACCGGTACCGCGGCAACGACGACCAGCATGACCGGCACACCGATGAGCATCGACGCACCCCACCACAGCGAAGCGAGCATCAGACCACCCAGCAGCGGCCCGAGCGCCACACCCGCCGACACCGACGCGGCCCAGAGACCGATGGCGGTGGCGCGCTGCCTGTCGTCCCGGAACATGGTCGTGATCAGCGACAACGTGGCGGGCATGACGGCGGCCGCACCGAAGCCCATCACCGCTCGGGCGGCGATCAGCAGTTCCGGGCCCGGCGCGAACGCGGCCAGGATCGAGGCGGCGCCGAACAGCACGGCCCCGGCCAGCAGCAGTCGGCGACGGCCGAGCCGGTCACCGAGGGTGCCCATGGTGACGAGGAAACCGGCCATCACGAAACCGTAGATGTCGTTGATCCACAGCAGCTCACCGCTGCTCGGCGACAGATCGGCGGCGATATACGGGGTAGCGAGGAACAACACGGTCATGGTCAGGAACAACAGGACTGTCGGCAGGAGCAGGACCGCGAGTCCCAGCCATTGGCGGGTACCTGCCCGCTCGGGGACATCGGTGAACTCGGACATCAGGAGTTTCCCTTCGAGGACGATTCGAACTGCGACCGACAGTGCCGGGCCGTGCTGCAGGAACCCTTCGGGTCGACTCCAGACGACCTCGAGCGGTTACGTGAGGCGATGATCGAGGCGCGGCGGGGCTCGCCGTGCGTGGTCGGCTCGGCGGCCGGGCCGTTTAGGGTGGGTGACATGCGTTTCGGAGTGCTCGGTCCCTTGGCGGTCTGGACCGACGAGGGACGATCCGTGCGGGTTCCAGAGCTCAAGGTGCGGGTTCTGCTCGGCGCGCTGCTGGTCGAACCGGGCCGGATAGTGCCTACCGACCGGCTCGTCGAGCATCTGTGGGATACGGCCCTGCCCGCCAACCCCGCTGGTTCGTTGCAGACGCGAGCCTCACAGTTGCGCCGGGTTCTCGGCGACGCCGAGGCGGGCGGGCGCGAGCTGCTGGTCTCGCGCTCCCCCGGCTACCTGCTCGAGGTCGCCGACGGCTCGGTGGACTCCCAGACCTTCCAGCGTGTGCTCCATCGGGCGCGTGCCACCGACGACACCGCCACTCGGGCAACACTTCTCACCGAAGCACTGGCGTTGTGGCGGGGCGAGGTCCTGGCCGACCTCGCCGATCACGAGTTCGCGCGGATCCCGGTGCTGCGGTGGGAGGAACAGCGCCTCACCGCGGTCGAGGAACTCGCGCAGACCCGGATCACCCTCGGCGAGCACGATCAGGTCGCCGACGAACTCGGCGAACTCACCGAGCTCCATCCGCTGCGGGAACGGTTGCGCTCGGCCCACATGCTGGCGCTGTACCGATCGGAGCGGCACGGCGAAGCCCTGGAAACCTACCGTCGGCTGCGCGAACACCTCGCCGAAGAGCTCGGACTCGATCCCAGTCCCGAGCTCACCGCATTGCATCGTGCTGTGCTGGAACAGGATCCGGCTCTCGGCGCGCCCGCGCGGCCCGCACCCGCGACACCGGTGACACCACGCCGGAACCTGCCCGTCGCGCCCACCTCCCTGATCGGGCGCGCGGACGATCTCGCCGCGGTCGAGGCGCTGGTCACTGCCGAACGACTGGTGACGCTCACCGGGCCGGGCGGTGTCGGCAAGACCCGCCTGGCACTGGCCACCGCGGCCGCGCATCCGGCGCGCGACGGCGTGCTGTTCGTCGAGCTCGCCGGACTGTGCCTGGGCACCGACACCGACAGCGCGCTGACGACGATCACCGAAGTCGTGGCGGGCGCCTTCGATGTCCGTGACGATTCGGCCGGTTCGAGCCCGTTCCCCGCGCCCGGCAACGGCACTCAGCTCGACCATCTCGCCGAGGCGGTGCGGGCCAAGCAGGTGCTGCTGGTGCTGGACAACGGCGAGCACGTCGCCGACGCGGCCGCCACGGTGGTGTCACGCCTGCTCGCCGCCGCACCGGAGCTGCGGGTGCTGGTCACCAGTCAGGTGCCACTGAATATCGCGGGCGAGCACATCCGGCCGGTGGCGCCGCTGGCCCTGCCCACCGCACCCGCTGCCGGACCGGGGTCGCGCGAGGTGGAAACCTCACCTGCCGCACAGCTTTTCGTCGAACGGGCCCGCTCGCGCGCGCCCGGCTTCGCCGTCACCGACGACAATGCGGCGGCGATCGCGACGATCGTCGCCCATCTCGACGGCCTGCCGCTGGCACTGGAACTGGCGGCGACGCGGGTCCGCGCGCTCGGGGTGCACGTGCTCGCCGAACGGATCGAGGACCGTTTCACACTGTTGTCGTCCGGCTATCGGGACGCACCCGATCGCCAGCGCACCCTGCGCGCGGTGATCGACTGGAGCTGGGAACTGCTCGACGAGCCAGAACGTGCTGTGCTGCGGCGGCTTTCGGCCCACGCCGACGGCGCCACGCTGGAATCGGCCGAGGCCGTCTGCGCCGGTGGCGACATCGCGGTCGCCGAGGTCGCGGAGCTGCTCGCTCGTGTGGTCGAGCGCTCCCTGATCATCACCCCCGCCACCGATACCCGCCCGCGCTACCGGCTGCTGAAGTCGGTCGCCGCCTACGGTGCCGACCGGTTGCGCGACAGCGGCGAGGAATCCGACACGCGAGGGCGCCATCTCGCCTACTACCTCGCGTTCGCCGAACTGGCCGACCGGCACCTACGCACCGGTGACCAGCGCCGCTGGCTGTCTCGGCTCGACGCGGAGTCGGCCGACCTGCGACGGGCACTCGAGACCGCCCGTGCCGCGGGCAGGTCCGAGGACGCGCTGCGGTTGGTCAACGCCCTCGCCTGGTACTGGGTGATGCGCGGACGCCTCGCCGAGGGCATCCGGTCGCTCGGCATCGCTCTCGCGGTATCCGGCGAGACCGAGCCCGCCACACGCCGGGTTGCCCTGTTGTGGCGCGGCGCTCTCGAGATCGGCGCCGGCCGTACGGTCGATTCTCTGCCGGCCCTCGCTGCGCGACCCACGCCCGCCGAACTGCGTGCCCGCTGGTACCTCGCGCACGTCTACTCCGGATTCGCCGCCCACCAGGGCATGGACGACGCGGCCCACCTGCGAGATGCCTTCGCCGACAACGCCGATGACTGGGGCATCGCGGCGGCCTCGGTGTCGCTGGCGCGCGACGCCTTCGCCCGCGGCGACCTGATCGGCCTGAGCGAGCACGCCGAGCGGAGCCGGGAGCTGTTCGCGAAGGTGGGCGATCGCTGGGGTCAGGCCATCGCCGGATTCCTGCTCGGCAGCCACGCCGAGGTGACCGGCGACCTCGACACCGCCCGTGACCACCACCGCGGCGCGCTGGCCACTGCCGAGGAACTCGGCCTGTGGACCGAAGTCGGCGAGCGGCTCACCTCGCTCGGCCGGATCGCGCTGCTGCGCGGTGAGCTCGACCGCAGCGCCGAACTGCACGAACGGGCCCGTCGGATGGCAGTCGACCAGGGACACCTCGTCGGGGAAGAATCCGCGGTACTCGGGCTCGGTCTGGTCGCGGCCCGCCGCGGGCGCCAGGGGGCGGGGCCCGACTACCCCGGGAACGAGGGGGTCA